>JBEKHU010000072.1:0-8830 GCA_050012115.1 Bryobacteraceae bacterium
ACGATGTCGGCTTTGTCGAATAGGAAGTGCGGCTCGACGCTCTGCCCGGTGGCCAGCGCCGCGCCTTCGCGCGCTGCGTCAAGGTTCACAGACTCATATTCAATCCACTGCGCTTTCGGAAGCCTCTTCAGGAGGTCCGCGCGCATTGCCAACAGCGTCGGCGAGGCGTTCTTCTCAGAAACAAGCCGCAGGTCCGAGCCGTCGCTCTGCTTAGAAACGTCAAACTCAGCTTTGGCCCACACGCCGAACTCGTCCCAGTTGCTCCGCGCGCCTTGATGCCGAACTTCCTTAGCACGATCCGGATCGTACAGGCTCAACAATGACGCTTGCAGGAACGCGTTCGTTGCTCCCAGGGAGTACGGGTGTTTCGGGTTGCCTTCGATCTTGATCGGACGGCCGTCGATGGTCGTAACAATCACGCCCGTCGCCGTTCCATTCAATGTGGCTACGCTCGCATAGTGCAGCGGCTTGCCGTGGATGTAGCCCTCCGACGCGCGCGAAAACGGCAGGATTTGTTCTACGGGACGGCGGCACGCGGTGAGGCCCGCCAGACCGAAGCTCGCGCCCATCAGCTTCAGCAGTGTGCGCCGGTTCGTGCCGTCCACCGTGGCGAAGCCGTCGGGGAACTCGCGCGTGACCCACTCCTGGAATTCCGGTGTTGCGGCCGCTTCGTCCAGGCTGCGCCAGTACTTCTTGCCCATCAGCCGGGTCGGATTGATTTCGACGAGAGGCTTCATCGCTTGCTGATCCGTTCTCCTGCCGCCTTTCGGCTACCGGTGGCACCCCGAGCAATTCGTCGGCGGGTTGATGTGCTTGGCTTGAATCAGTCTCCACCCCAACTCCGCTGGGTCTCCTTCGGGCTTCCAATCCAGCTTGGTTACGTACTCGACAGGCCGGACGTTCGCCGCCGGGTCCCTGTGACAATCAAGGCACCACGCCATGGAGAGCGGCTGAACCATTCTCACCTCGACCATCTGATCGACCCGGCCGTGGCAGCTCACGCAGGAGACGCCCGCCGTCACATGCGCCTGGTGATTGAAATAGACGTAATCGGGAAGACGATGCACCTTAACCCAAGGCAACGGTTCGCCTGTCGCGTAGCTCTCGCGAACCAGCTGCAGCTTCGGGCTCTTCTCCTTCACCCGGACGTGGCAATTCATGCACACCTCCGTCGGCGGCACGGCCGCAAAGCTGGACTTGTCCACCGTGTAGTGGCAGTAAGTGCAATCTAGCCCCAGGTTCCCCGCATGCAACTTATGGCTGTAGGCTACCGGCTGGACCGGTGTGTAGCCGGTGTCCGCCTGCTGCGGGTGCGCCAGGTACAGTCCCACGGCGGCAACCGCTGCGATTGCCACGATCACGACGCCTCCTGCGAGGCGCAAAGTAGTATCGAAACCCTTAGGAAAGATGGCGCTCATCCGCTTAGTTCTGTCCAATCGAGCCTTGGCCTAAACCTCAGAATTGCCAAAAGCAATATAATCTTTCTTGCGATGGGAAGATTCCTTAGGAAATTTCTACCACAGCGGTAGAATTTCTGCAATGGGAGAAATAATTCTTGTCTGACCGCAATCCCACATCAGGTAATGATGCATCGCGCCGTTCGCGCGATGCGCCGTTTTCTCTCCTCGGCCGCACGGACTACCACCGTCCCCACACCGGCATCGGCCGGCGCTTCGCGGACCTCCGGGTACGTCCCAAGCTGATGCTCTTGCACAACGCCTTTTTTCTTGTCCTAACCATATTTGTTTACTTCACATTAGCGCCATCCGTGGAGTACCGGCTCAAGGCCGCGCAGGCACGCGAGGTGGACCTGATCCTTGACAGTTTCCACCACCTGACACCCGAACACGGCGAGCAGCAACTTCGCGCCTACGACCTCCAGACCGGATCCGGCGAAGAGTTCGGATTGGCGCCCGAAGTCTCCTCCTATTTCGACCGGCACCCCGAAGGACTGTGGCGCCACACAGCCACGAGTGAACATGTCTTCAAAAGAATTCCGGATAGCAAACGCTTTTATCGTATTACATTGCCGCTCGCGTTTTACTCGAATCTGCTTCTTTCTACCAAAAAGGCTGTTTTATCTGTTTTGATCATTGTCTACATTCTCGCCGTTCTGCTCCTGGAACTCTTGATTCTGCCACGTTACGTTTATCAGCCGATCCACCTGATGCTGGGGGCCGACGCCGCCTCCCGCAGCGGCGACCGCCCGGCAGAGCTAATCGACGAGGAGCTGATTCCCGGCGACGAGATCGGCCAGATCATGCGCTCACGCAACGAGACGCTCACGCGCTTGCGGGCCCATGAGGACGAATTGGAGCTCGTCGCCCGCGACCTGCAGAACAAGAACGAACAGCTCGAAGCGGCCAAATGCCACCTTGAGGCGCAGGACCGCCTGGTCAGCCTTGGTCTGCTCAGCGCAGGCGTCGCTCATGAAATCAACACACCGCTTGCCGTGCTCCACGGTTCGATAGAACAACTGCTCGAAACGGATCCTGACGCTCATACCCGCAGCCGGTTGGAGCGCATGCAACGTGTCGCCGAACGCCTGCGCCGGATCAGCGCCAGCCTCCTCGATTTCGCCCGCGTGCGCCGCCTCGAGTCCGGGCCCGTCGAACTCAAGCCATTGATCGACGACGCCTGGCAGTTGGTGGCGATCGACGACAAGTCTTCGGCTGTACGCTTCGACAACAGAGTCCCTGCTGGTGAATTCGTTTGCGGCAACGCCGACCAGCTGATTCAGGTTTTCGTCAACCTGCTGCGCAACTCGCTGAACGCGGTTGCGCCCGGCGGCTGGATCTGCGTTGGGAGCCACCCTCGGATCGTCGACAAACAGCAGGTTCACACCATCTCGGTGGAGGACAACGGTCCCGGCATTCCGCCCGAAGTGTTGCCTGACATATTCGAGGCCTTCGTAACAACACGCCTCGATGCGCGCGGCACTGGCCTCGGGTTGACCATCGCCGCAGGCATTGTCGATCAGCACGGCGGATCCATCTCCGCCTCCAACCGCGCCGGCGGGGGAGCGCGCCTCGAAGTCACCCTCCCAGCCGCCTTTCCTCCACACGTGTGACATTCTCGTGCATCCTCTCTTCTACCCACGCATCTCTCTCGCAGATGCTTTCCATCGGACCGTGGAGTGAACGATGACAACTAACCGCACTGACGACTCGCCGGAAAATGGGCCCCCGCCGGAGGGCCTGATTGATGTCGCAGTGCTTGACGACGACTTGGATTTTCTGAGCTACATGGAGGACTTCCTGCGCGACGAGGGCCAGTACACCGTCCGCACTTCCACCCACCCTGATGCACTCTTCGCCCAGGCTGCCGAGCGCCGTCCAGACATCGTTCTGCTCGACATGAAAATGGGCGATGCGCACGGTGACGGTGTCCTCGAGCAGCTCCTGGCCCGTTTCCCCGGCCTCTGCGTGATCATCGTCACCGGCTACCCGTCGCTCGAGGACATGCGGGCGACCTTTAAGCTCAAGGTCTTCGACTATCTCCCCAAGCCCTTCACACTCGCCCAGCTTCGCCAAGTGTTGGCCAACGCGATCGAAACCTTCAGCCTCGGTCGCACGCTCCAGAACCGTCTGCGCGAGAAACTCGGCCACCGCATCCGCCTGCTTCGCGCCGAGCACGACTGGTCGCTTAAGGATCTGGCACAATCTTCGCGCCTCAGCGTCAGCCAAATCAGCTCCATCGAGCGCGGCGCGAACCTGCCTTCTATCGAAAGCCTGCTGGCCATCGCCCGGGCCTTCAACAAGAAGGTCAGCGAACTGCTTGCCTCAATCGACTTTTGAATAATCGGCGCGCGGGCTTCCCTCTTCTTGGAAGAGAGCCTCTCGCCGCTCCGGCCGTGGCACCCCTGCGCCTCGCGGCCGTCGCTTCACTTCGCCAATCCCTCGAAAAACGCTTTGCGCAGCGGCCATTTCCCGCGCACGATCGTCTGGTCGGCGCTGAATCTCCCCGCCGACAATACGACTGCGGGACTGGCCGGCTCCGGCGTCTTGCCGGAACGCGCGATCAGGTCCTTCAACGTCGCCGTCGCACTGCTTAGACGCTGCGCGATCGCCTTTGCCTCGCCGGCAGACGCGCAAGGCGCGGCGAGTACGACGTCGAATCCGCCGGCACTCATCTCGACGGTCAGCAGTGCACGCTGCGCGCCATTGAGTGCTTCCAGAAATGCACTGATCCCCGGCGGCAACTCTGTCTCCACATGGAACGCCGAGCCCGGCAGATTCATCCAGATCGGCGCCGCTGGTGGTTCAAACGACGGTGCTGAAGCATTCTTCTTGATGGTCGCAGCGCCCATTGGGTCGGTCCCCGCCGCCAGCGCCATCAACCGGCCCCCCAGCGGGTGAAAGGAGATCCGCCGCTCCGGCCGACTCCCCTGCATTGAGCAGAATGCTCCCGCGCACCTTCCTCCGTTGACCCACGCGTAGTCCATAAGCCGGTCCGGATCGAACCTGCCCTTCAGCACCATCAATGCCGTGCCCGGGCGAAGCTCAATCATCGCCGCGTCCAGGTCGCGCCGGTAGTCGAAGCCCGAAGCTGCGACGAAATGCTTGTATTCCGGATCTTCCGCGCCCGGCTGGCCCGCGATCTGATCGAGCAGCCCGGTCTTCCGCAAGAGGGCCACGTCCACGTACAGCACCGGACCATCGCCCGACGGCAGGCACCCCAGCATGGCCGCCGGAGGAACGCCCGGCCGGAACAGGTACAGGCTTCCGACGATGAGTACGAGCACGGCAGCGCCCAGCGCGATGCGCCTGCGCCGCTCGAAGATGTTCACTATTGCAGATTACTCAAACCACACCCGGCGCGTCTGCACTTGGCTCAGTGTGCCGGCGCCGCGATCTCCGCCAGGCGCGCCTGCCTCCACAGCGCCATGTACGGCTGCAAGTCCTTCATCATGGCGAACCACATCACTGGATCGAGTGACTGCGCCCCGTCGCTCACGGCCTTGGCCGGATTAGGATGGATTTCGACGATCAAGCCGTCCGCGCCGATGGCGACGGCGGCGCGCGACAGCGCCGGCACCAGGCTGCGCTTGCCCGTGGCATGGCTCGGGTCCAGGATCACGGGCAGATGCGTCAATTCCCGCAGCACGGGCACCGCGCTGATGTCACAGGTGTTGCGCGTGGCCGTTTCAAACGTCCGGATGCCGCGCTCGCACA
Organism: Bryobacteraceae bacterium; assembly: GCA_050012115.1. Taxonomy (GTDB): domain Bacteria; phylum Acidobacteriota; class Terriglobia; order Bryobacterales; family Bryobacteraceae; genus CAIVVT01. Next base: position 5,175 of record JBEKHU010000072.1, read on the forward strand.
AAATGACGTCCGGGTTGCCATGCGCCACGATGTACTCAGCCGACATCAGCAGCTCTTTGATGGTCGAGCTCAAGCCGCGTTTCAGCAGCACCGGTTTGCCGCATCGCCCCAGCGCCTTTAGCAACGCGAAGTTCTGCATGTTGCGCGCGCCCACCTGCAGGATGTCCGCGTATTGAGTTACCAGCGGGGCGTCGGCATCGCTCATCACCTCGGTAACGATCGCCAGCCCGGTCCGCTCGCGCGCCCGCGCCAGCAGTTTCAGCCCTTCTTCCTCCAGCCCCTGAAAGTCGTAGGGCGACGTCCGCGGCTTGAATGCTCCGCCGCGCAGCACCTTTGCCCCGCCCCGCGCCGCCAGCTCCGCCGTCTCGAGAATCTGCTTGTCGCTCTCTACCGAGCACGGCCCCGCCATCACCACGAATTCCTCGCCGCCCACCTCCACGCCGGGCCCGGCGCGCACCACGGTCTTCTCGCGTTTGAACTCACGGCTGACGAACTTGTACGGCGCTGAGATGCGGACCGCCTTTTCCACTTGCGACATCGCCTCCAGCGCTTCCAGGCACGCGCTTGTGTCGCCGACGCCGATAGCTCCGATGACGACCCGCTCCTCGCCCTCGATCGTATGGATTTTGTAGCCAAACTCCTGAATGCGCTGGGTCACCTCGTCTATTTCTTCTTTCGACGCGTGGCGCTTCATCGAGATGATCATGTCTGTCAGGCTAACAAAGCGAACCCACTTTGTGCAAGTGCTACAAGCTCTCAAGTCACACACTCTAAATGCTGATCATTTAGCACCATTGTCCGGTGTATAGTGATTTACTGGCGTTTTACTGCGGTTCCGCTGGACACCACGTCCGTGCTTCTGGACCCTGCGCGTGCCCTGGACATCGGTCGGGTGCGTCGCTCTAGACGCCGCTTTTCCTTTGGCAGCCCCAGGAAAGCAGCCTTTCTTCTTTTGACACCGTCCGCTGACCGCCGGTGCCGCTTTTAATCAAAGTACCCCAAACAAATAATCAGAGATATTAGGGAACTACTAATCGGCGCTAGTGTCAAAACTAGTGTTCGGAAAGACGGATGCGGCACATCCTCACAGTGATGGCCGCCCCGGAAAGGAGAGACGCCAGATGTTCCAACAATCATTCATCGAAGGAACTGTCCGGACGCATAGGGGCTGGACGGTGCTCCTGTCGTCGGCTCTGCAACTCTCTCTGGTCGGCGGGTGGATGATCGTTTCTCTCGTGCGTCCGGAGGTGCTGCCGCGAACGCTGCTGCAGACTCTGCTGGCGATCCCGCCGATGCCTCCGCCACCTCCTCCCCCGCCGACGACGTCCACCGAGGTCTCGCGCGTGTATCGGCCCGTCCCACGTCCTTTCGACAGCGCCAGACTCTTGGAACCGGCCGCTGTCCCGGATAAAATCGCCATTCTGACCGATGTTGAGTTGCCACCGGCTCCCAATGGTGTTCCAGGCGGTATGCCATACGGTGTGCCCGGCGGCATTGGCACGTCCACGAACCCTGTTTTTAATGACTTGCTGGCGCCGCCCGCGCCCCAGCCGCCGGTCGCGAAAGCTGCGCCTCCGGCCGTGGTTCCACGCCTGAAGATCGGCGGAAACGTGCTACAGGGAAAGCTCGTTTACGGGCCCAAGCCGGTCTACCCGCCATTGGCCCTCCGGGCCCGGATTGAGGGCACGGTGCAGTTCACGGCCGTGGTTGGGCGGGACGGGACGGTCCAAAGCCTCACGCTGGTTTCCGGACACCCGTTGCTCGCCCAAGCGGCGCTCGAAGCCGTGCGGCAATGGCGCTACGCGCCTACGCTGCTGAACGGCGAACCCGTGGAGGTGATCTCCCCCATCGTAGTGGAATTCAGTCTGAATCGGTAGTCTGTTCCCCGAGACTCCGGGTCACCTCTCCCCATACGGTAGGGAGACTTCTTCAACGAAAGTAAGTCTCCTGCCGTCACTGCAGTTCTCGCAACTGACGCGACAACTGTCGCGGATGGCTACCAACAGTTAGTCCCGGCCTACAAACCGCAGCGGTAGCTCCGCGCTTCTGCGGATGCCGATCCGTCGCGTGACCTGGATCGCGAGCGGCGCCCGCCCCGGCCGCACCGTGAGCGGTCCCCGGGTCAGGTCGCAGCCGTAGTGTTCAAATGTAATGCCTAGTGCCCGGGTCAACTTGCCCGGGCCATCTCCGATGACCTCCACGCCGCGAATCAGCACGCAGCCAGGCGTGCCCTCCGGCTCGGCGACGATGTTCAGGCAGTAGTACATCCCGTAGCACAAATAGACGTAGGCATGGCCCGGCGGGCCGAACAGCACGCGCGTGCGTGCCGTCAATCCGCGGAACGAGTGCGCCGCCTCATCGATGTACGGAGGGTAGGCCTCCACCTCGACAATGCGCCCGCCCCTGACTTCCCCGCGCGGCCCGGCAAGCTCCAGCACGCACCCCAGCAGGGCCCGCGCCACCTCGATGGTCGGTTTCGAGTAGAATTCACGATTCAGTAACCGGGAAGTCATCTCGCGCTACCATAGGCAACGTAACAAGGTACCAAACGTCCATGCGGTTGTTTGTCGGCTTCGATCTGCCATACGAGATGCGGCGCAACCTGGAATTGCTCCTGCACCTTCTGAAACCGTTGGCCCGAATCCAGTGGAGCCCAGTGGCGAACCTGCATCTCACCACCAAGTTTATCGGCGAATTCCCCGAGCAGCGACTGGAGGAATTGAAATCCGCGCTGGTCTCGGTGCCGCGCCCGGGCGCGCTGCGCATTGCCATCCGCGGCCTGGGCTGGTTTCCCGATCCCGACCGGCCGCGCGTGTTTTTTGCCGGCATCCAGGCGCCAGCGGAGCTGGCCGTGCTGGCGCGCGACACCGACTTGGCCTGTGCGGCCCTGGGCATTCCGCGGGAGGAGAAGGAATTCCACCCCCACCTGACGCTGGCGCGCATCCGGCGTCCGGAGCCGCTCACCGCCCTGAAAGCCGAGATCTTCCGGTTGCCCACTGTGGATTTTGGCGTTTCTCACATTGGAAGCTTCCATCTTTACCGCAGCCAACTCCATCCGGGCGGGTCGGTCTACACTAAACTGGCGTCGTTCCCTCTAGCCGTATGACGCCCGCCATACTCTTCGATCCCCACGCTGCCGGAGCAACCGCCGGCCAATGGAGCGGCCTGCTGATTGCGGGCCTTCTGGTGCTGGCTTACCTGCTTGGTGGCATCCCTTTCGGATACCTGCTGGTGCGTTTGAAGACCGGCCGGGATGTGCGCTCCATGGGCAGCGGCAATATCGGCGCCACCAACGTGCTCCGCACCACGGGGCGCGCGTGGGGCGTGGTGACGCTGCTGCTCGATCTCGCCAAAGGTTACGTAGCGGTCTGGCTGATGCAGCGGGGCACAGCCGGTTCTGAGTTGTTCGCAGGCGCGGCCGCGGTGGCGGTACTGCTCGGACACGCGTTCCCTATCTATTTGAACTTCAAGGGTGGCAAGGCCATGGCGAGCTACATCGGCGCAGGCCTCTGCCTGGCGCCGGCAGCAGTCGGCGTGTGCGCCGTGGTGTTTGTGCTGGTGGTCGCGGCGTGGCGCTACATCTCGCTCGGTTCCATCGTCAGCTCCGCCCTGTTCCCGCTGGTAGTCTGGCTGTTGAACCGTCCTGGATGGCCGCT
>JBEKHU010000073.1:0-8793 GCA_050012115.1 Bryobacteraceae bacterium
TGTGTTTCCGTGCAACTACGGTTTTCTAAAGGACTTAGCCGTATTGCGCCGCGAATGCGCCCGCGCCAGTCGTGTAAGTATTTAGTTCTAAAGGACTTGCGCGATTGGCACCGTGCTTCACGGTGGATCTGTGGCAACCAAAGCACTTATACGAATTTCACGCGCATTGCAGCGTACATTAACACGCTTCACCGTGCGTCACGGTGGATCTGTTGCAATGATTGGAGTTACTAACATTAAGGTGCCACATTAACACGCTGCACCGTGCGTCACGGTGGATCTGTTGCAAACAAAAAACTTACGAACATTAACACGCACATTTTTGCATTTTCACCGTGCGTCACCGTGTATCTCTGGTGATCTAAAGGACTTATTGAAAATGTCAGCGCATTTCACAGCACGGTCAAATCCCGGTGATTTGGGGGTGTTTTGGAGGGCAGAATCGGGCTGGGGGGACGCGAGGGAACCCGCGTTTGGCTTTCGCCAGGGGGCCGGTTTCGGTTAGCATGGGGACGCGCTAATGAGTGCACCGCCATGCTGAGCCCGACGGTCCGCGACGAACTGATCCGCATTGCCGGCCGGCGCTTTGTGCTGGACCGGCCGGAGGATCTGCGGCTATATGAATATGATGGCGGAGTTGACAAGGCGCGGCCGGACGTGGTGGTGCTGCCGGTTTCGGCCGAACAGGTCAGCGCGATCGCTAAGCTGGCGGCGCAGAATGGGTTACCGCTGGTCGGGCGGGGCGCGGGAACGGGGCTGAGCGGGGGGTCGATCGCGCGCCTGGGCGGGATTCTGGTGGGCTTCGCGCGGATGAACCGGATCCTGGAAATCGACTACGCCAACGAGCGCGCGGTGGTGGAGCCGGGCGTGGTGAACCTGGACCTGACCAACGCCGTCCAGGATGGCGGCTACTTCTTCGCGCCCGACCCGTCGAGCCAGCGCTCGTGCACCATTGGCGGCAACGTGGCCGAAAACGCGGGCGGGCCGCACACCCTGGTCTACGGCGTAACCACCAATCATGTGTTGGGGTTAGAGGTGGTGCTGGCCGATGGTTCAGTGGTCCGCACCGGGGCCGCCTGGCCGGACACGCCGGGCTACGACCTGACCGGACTGCTGACCGGCAGCGAGGGGACGCTGGCATTGGTGACGAAGGTGATCGTGCGCCTGGTGCGGCGGCCGGAGGCGGTGAAGACCGCGCTGGCGATTTACGACACGGTGGACGATTGCGCGGCAACAGTCAGCGAGATCACGGCGCGCGGCATGACGCCAGCGGCGCTGGAGATGCTCGACGGGACGCTGCTGCGGATGGTGGAGGAGGCCACGCACGCGGGCTATCCGCTGGATGCGGCGGGGGTGCTGCTGATCGAGATGGAAGGCCTGCGGGAGATGGTCGAGGAGCAGGTGGAGAAGGTGCGGCAGGCGTGCCTGGCGTGCAGGGCGCGCGAGTTCCGCCTGGCGAGGACGGAGGAGGAGCGGGCGCTGCTGTGGAAGGGCCGCAAGAACGCCTTCGGGGCGATCGGGCGGGTGAGCCCGTTCTTTTACACGCAGGACGGCGTGGTGCCGCGGACGAAGATCGCGCCCACGCTAGGCGAGATCGGCGCGGTGAGCCGGCGGCGGGAACTGACCATCGGCAACATCTTCCATGCCGGCGACGGCAACATGCATCCGATCATTCTGTTCGACGCGCGGCGGCCGGGCGACCTAGAACGGGCCCAGATGGCGGGCTTCGACATTCTCGACTACTGCATCTCGGTGGGCGGCTCGATCACGGGCGAGCACGGCATCGGCATGGAGAAGATGGAGCTGATCGGCCACCAGTACTCCGAGGAGTCGCTGGAGCTGATGCGGCGCATCAAGCGGATGTTCGACCCGCTGAGCATGCTGAACCCGGGCAAGTTGCTGCCGACCGGCAGGGGTTGCGCGGAGATCCGGCAGCCGCCGCTCGTGAACCCGTCACAACTTCTTTGATCGCAACCATCAAAGAAGATCGACGGCCATGACCGGCGGAACGGCCCAAGGCGGCGGCGTCCACGTTTAAATCGAAGAAAGAATACCGGGCGTTGGACGGGGCGGTCGCCACAGCGCGGCTCACCAAGACAAGAATGTCGAAAACCGCGCGGCGCATCGTGCGCCGACCGTGGAGACACCGTGTTCGCACGGAGTTCTGCCGGGCCGGAGCGGCGGATCCACGGCATTTTGGCTGGCAGGCAGCGGCGACGGAGCCTATGGAAATGACGGGCCGTGGGAAGCGTGGAAAACCTGAAGCAGGTTTCCCACTCTTTCGCACCGCCCTTGGAAATCGCCGGGCGATTTCCACATTCCCACAGGCACGAATACGAATGATGAGCCGCCCCGGAACCTCCAGCCCGAAGGGAATCCCACATTCCAAGTGGCTCGACTACGAGCAATGGTGAACGGACTCGGAGCTCCAGCCTCGATCGACCTTCGTCGATGCCCACGCAACAGAGTGCCGCGCATGTCCGCGGAGGTTTATGAGGAAACCGTTTCCTCCGGGCGCGGCAGAGGAGTGCTCGTACCGTGACTTCACCGTGAGTTTACCGTGTCCGCATCGTGAAGTTGCGGTGTTCTGCCGGGCTGGAGCGGCTGCTCGTGTGAGAAATGTGAGCGAGCATTCAGGCCGGCTCAAGAATCCCGGAGCCGATCAGTGTAGACTGACGCAGAAGCCGGGAGCCGGCGTGGCGACTGGCGACGAACCCGGAGAAACAGCATGCCCGGAGCGGAGAGCAGCAAGGCCACGCGAGTGGCGTCGATCGACATCTTCAGGGGACTGACCATGCTGGTGATGGTCTTTGTCAACGACGTCGGGGAGGTCAAGGGCATACCGTGGTGGAGCTTGCACGCGCCGGCGCGCCTCGATTACATGACGTATGTGGACATGGTGTTCCCCGCGTTCCTGTTCGTCATGGGGATGTCCATCCCGCTGGCCGTGAGCACACGGATTTCGAAAGGCGATTCAACGGGCCGATTATGGTGGCACGTGATCGTGCGTTCCCTGAGCCTGGTGGTACTGGGCCTGCTGCTCGCGAATCTGCACCTGATGGACCCGCAGCTCACTGGGGTCAGCAGTACGCTGTGGAGCGCGATGGCCTTCGCGGGGGTGATTCTGCTGTGGAACGTCTATCCGCGGGCCGGCGGGCACGAGCGGCTGTACCGAATCCTGAAAGGCGTTGGGCTGCTGCTGCTGATCTGCGTGTTCGCCGTCTTCCGGAGAAAGACCGGGCAGGGCGGGGCGGCGTGGCTGGATTTTTCGTACTGGGAGATCCTCGGCCTGCTGGGGTGGGCCTACCTGTCGGCATGCATCATCTATTTGCCGTTCCGCAAGAACGCCTGGAGCCTGGTCGGTTTCCTGGTCGCCCTGAACGCGATGAACGTATTTGCGAGGAGGCCGTGGCTGGAGTGGCTGCGGGGACTGCCGGATTACGTGTGGCCCTTCGGGACTGGCGCGCTGGTCTCCATCGTCATGGCAGGGATTATCACAGCAGTCATCTTCTGCGACCAGACGATTGCCCGCACGGTGAAAGCTAAGGTCCTGTGGGCTCTGGGTTACGCCGCGATCCTGTTTGCCACGGGCTGGGCGCTGACGCCTTTCGGCATATCGAAGGTCCGCGCCACGCCGACCTGGTGCCTGTATTGCAGTGGGGCGAACGTCCTGCTGTTCCTGGTCCTTTACTGGGTGGCCGACGTGAAGCATCGGACCAAGTGGGCAGCGTTCGTGAAACCGGCCGGTTCCAACACGCTGATGACTTATTTGTTGCCCTATATTCTCTACGCGATTCCCGGGTTCCTGGCTGTTGCGGAATATTGGAACCACGGCTGGCCCGGTGTAATCAGGTCGGTCGTCTTTACCGGCCTGGTCCTGGCACTGGCAGCCGTCGTTACGAGATGGAAGCTGCGGTTGCAGTTGTAGCCTGAACCGCAGGCGATTGCGCGGGACGCCCCGGTCCTGGCGGGCGGCCGCTGCCTTTGACCCAGCCGGAAACAGCGGAGTTGCCCTAACGCGGGCAGAGTGGTTTCCAGCCCAGACTATCCCGCCCCGGCGAGTGTAGACTTTCCATTCTGTACTTTTTCTTGCATTTTAACTTTTCCTTCCCCATAATTTGATGAGTTGACGGAGGACTGTAAATGGAATTGTGTCTCGGAGGAAATCGCACGATACTCGTGCGCCTGACGCGGCGAATCGCCGCTGATCGTGCGGCGGCGCCCTGTTTACGGTTTGCGGTGCTGTCTCTGCTCGCGTTGTCGCTCGCCTCTGCACAGCCGGGGCCGGCTCCCCCAGAGTCAAAGGAGGCCCCGCTGCAGGAAGAAGCGGATTCCCTCAAAGCCTGCGCGAAGGTGGTGCTCGAGGGCCTCCGGAAGATCGCCGTAACTCGCGATCAGCGCTTTGAAGGAAAAGTGGAGGAAGCCACGGCCCTGTGCCGCGGGGGCCAGAGGGCGCTGCTGTTCCGGAACACGCCCTGGGTGGACTGGTCCTGGTATTGGGGAACGGGCGACGAGTCTTCGCTGCCAACGGGCTTCTTTTCGAAAAACGCACCCGCCCAGCGCGGCGTGTCCGGGGCGCTGCTGGACCTCGAATACGAGCGCGTCGAACTGATCAAGTTCAACCTGTTTGACAACAGCGGCACATACCAGCAGTTCGTGCAGGGGCGCGGCGGCGTGGGCGGGCCAGCGCTCAAAACCTGGGCCGAGATGCGCCTGCCTCCGACGGATCCCAACTATGGCGCAGTCGGCGGCGATGGACCTCAGGGCTGCAAGGGCGAGCTGATTCGCTGGCGCACGGTAACGGGCATCTGCAACGACATCGTGAATCCGGCGATGGGTTCCAGCGGGCAGTTGTTCGCGCGCAACGTGGAGTTCGACACGACCTTCCCCGACCTGGGCCGGAACGAATTCACGCGCAATCGCCACGGCGACCGGCTGGCGCTGCTGCAACCCGATCCGCAGGTCATCAGCCGCCGTCTGTTCACGCGGGCGCAGTCGAATCCCGACGCGTGCCAGGCCGGTTATGGTCTGGCGGAGGGATCGGCCGCCGCAAATTGCGATTACAAGAAAGCGCCGTTCTTCAATGTTCTGGCGGCTTATTGGATCCAGTTCATGACCCACGACTGGTTCTCGCACCTCGAGGAGGGGCATAACCAGGCGGAGTACATGAAAGTCGGTTGCGAATCACAACTGGTCAACAACGTCGTGACGCCGCTCACAGCGGAGGAGATCCAGCGGCTCGGCTGCCGGCCCGACGATCGCATCGATAAAGGTTACGTGGCCCAAGATTCCGCGCCGGGCACGTTCTCCCAGGACAAGCGCGAGTATCTGACCCGCGCTCCGAAGACGATGGCCAACACGAACACTGCCTGGTGGGACGCGTCGCAGCTTTACGGCTTCGACGACCGTTCGCGGCAGCGCGTGAAGCGCGATCCAGCCGACCCCGCGAAACTGCTGCTGGAGGCCGTTCCCGGCCAGACGGGTCCAGGCTACCTGCCTCTGCTCGGGGCGAACGATCCGATGAATCCCGAGTGGGCCGGACAGGAGGCGACGGCGTTCCCCGACAACTGGACGGTGGGCTTGAGCTTCCTTCACAATCTCTTTGCTCGCGAGCACGATTCGTTCGTTGCCGAATTCCGCAGCCTGGCTGCGCGCACGCCCGATGCCGACTGCGGCCTGCGCGATCCAGCTCAGCCGAAGCGCGTGATCCGTTACAAGGACGTCACGCCGGACGAGCTGTTCGAGGTCGCGCGGCTGGTCGTCGCGGCCGAGATCGCGAAGATCCACACCACTGAGTGGACGCCGCAGTTGCTGTATAACGAACCGCTCTATCTCGGTATGAACGCCAACTGGAACGGCCTGCTGGGCGCAAGCGGAGGCGAAGTCTCAAAGGCGCTCAGCAACATTGTCGCCACCAGTTTCGGGAAGTCGAAGGATGTGGAAAAGGCTTCGCAGTGGTATTCCGTGTTTGCGTCCGGGCCGGGCATCTTCGGTCTCGGCAGCAAAGTGCATGGGTACGACATCACGAATCCGAAATACACGAATGGCGGCGTGAATCACTTTGGCTCGCCGTTCAACTTCCCAGAGGAGTTTGTCAGCGTCTATCGCCTGCATCCGCTCCTGCCCGACCTGCTCGAATATCGGGAGCTGAACAAGGACCCGAACAAGATCGCGAAGAAGATTCCGATTGTCGAGACCTTCCAGGGCAAGGCGACGACCTATACCCGCTCGCTGGGGTTGCCCAACCTCGGCCTGGCGCTGGGCCGGCAGCGCCTGGGGCTGCTCACGCTGCGCAACTCGCCGCAGTTTCTGCAGAACCTGAAGATCAGCCGGCTCGACAGCAAGACCCAGCAGATCGACGTTGCGGCCCTGGATATCATTCGCGATCGCGAGCACGGCGTGCCCCGCTTCAACGAGTTTCGCAGGCAGTACGGCCTGCGCCCGTTGACGAGTTTCGACGACTTCATGGATCGCTCGCTGCCCGCGGACTCGCCCGACCGCCGCGAGCAACAAGACGTGGTGAAGACACTGCGCGAACTTTACGGCCAGCACGTGTGCGACGCGTCGAAGGTGATTACGGATGCGCAGGTGGACGAGCACGGCGCGCCGATCAACGACTGCCTGGGGCATCCCAATGGAACGCTGATCGACAACATCGAAGACGTCGATACCGTAGTCGGCTATCTGGCCGAGTTTACGCGGCCGCACGGTTACGCCATATCGGAAACGCAATTCGTCGTCTTCATTTTGAACGCCTCGCGGCGGCTGTTCAGCGACCGCTTCTTCACTTCGTGTTTCCGGCCCGAGTTCTATACGTCGCTGGGCGTCGATTGGGTGAACCACAATGGCCCGGGTCCGGAAATGCTGGAGAAGGGCGAGCCCAACGGGCACAAGCAGCCCGTGTCGCCGCTGAAGCGAGTCCTGCTGCGGAACATCCCCGAACTCTCGACCGAACTCGAGAACGTGGTGAACGCCTTCGATCCGTGGGCCCGCGATCGGGGCCAGTATTACAGCCTGCAATGGAAACCGCGGCCGGGAGCCGAATCCGATGACGCCTTTCGTGTCCCATAGCAACTCCGGCAATACGTGCCGGGCCGACGGCGTGGCTGTGCCCTGAAGGAGTATCTATGCCTGACCTGACGGTGACGAATTGGTTTGGAGATCTTGTATCGCATCCACGAGTGATTGTCGATGCAAACTCCGTCGACGACATTGTCGCGGTCATGAAGAACCCGGCGCAGTACCCGTCCCCGATTCGAGCGGTCGGGTCGAACCACTCGACGACTCCCTGCGGCGCCGCCGAGGCGGGCACTCTGATTCGGATGAAGATGAATCGGATTCTGAACATCGGTACGGACACGCTGACGGTGGAGGCCGGCGCGACGCATATCGACATGGCGAAGGAACTGGAGAGCCGCAACCTGCAGTTCTATGTGAACACAGAGATCGGCAGCCTGACGGCGGGCAGCGCCTCCTGCGCGGGCACGAAGGACGCGTCCATGCCGGGCGAATACGGCCAGGTCGGATCTTACATTATCGGCGTGAAGATGGTGCTGCCGAGCGGCGACGTGCTGGAGGTCACCGAGGACCAGCAGCCCGACCTCATGCGCCAGGTGCGGTCGAGCTACGGAACGTTCGGCGTGGTGTATGAGGTGACCTACCGAATCCGCCCCCTGACGCCGCTCGCCGTGCATCACAAGACTTACAGCATCGCGGACTTCATCACCACGTTGCCTGAACTAAAGGCGCTCGGTTACTCGATGATGTACTACTTTTTTCCGTTCGAGGATCTCATCACCGTCGAGTTCCGGAAGTACAACCCCGGCGCGAGCGGCGAGACGAATCGCGTGGCCTGGGCGCTACGGAACCACACCTGGGGAACTTCGGGCCCGAAGTTCGCGCATGACGTCGGGCAACACGTCCCCGTGGCCGCCATTCGTTACGGCATCATCGACAAGTTCAACGCATTGTGGCGCGTCCAGTTGGAGAACTTCGTCGTCAGCGACAATACGAGTCCACCCGACCAAATCATCCGTTACCCCGCGGTTTCCAACGACAGCCGCTATACCTTCAGCCTGTTCGCATTTCCGGAGGAGCAATTCCCGGCGGCGCTGACGGATTTCGTCGCGTTTTGCAAAGACTACTACAGCCAGGAGGGCTACCGGTCCGACCTGTTGTATGTCGGTTACCGCATCGCTCAGGACGACAAAGCTTTCCTGTCGTACTCCACCGCGGGCAGCGTCATGACGATCGATCCGGTCTCCACCGGGAATCCGGGCTGGAGTGAGTTTCTCACGGCGTACAATCAGTTCTGCAGCGATCGCAATGGCATGCCGCTGTTGAACCAGACCCTTGGAGTGACTCCGGCGATTGCCCAGAAGGCCTTCGGAGATCGCCTGCAGCAGTTCGAGCAAACGCGCAAGACCTATGATCGGGACGGCCGTCTGCTGAACGAATACTTCAGGACGCTTTTGACGCAGCCCGCCTGAACTTGTGCAACTGCGGTAAGTTGCCCGCTGCGTCCTTCCTGCTCGCTGCCGCGCGCTGCTGTAGGATGTTTAGGTTGATTTCCTAAACTCAGGAGTTCCGCGCCATGACATCCTCCACCATCCGTTCCCGCTGTTTCCTCGTTGTGCTGCTGATTCTGGTCACGCTGCCGGCGGCCGCGCTGGACAACGGCCTGGCCAAGACGCCGCCGATGGGCTGGAACAGTTGGAACAAATTCGCCTGTAATGTTTCCGAGCAACTGATTCGCGAGACCGCCGACGCCATGGTTTCGTCGGGCATGAAGGA
>JBEKHU010000074.1:0-8738 GCA_050012115.1 Bryobacteraceae bacterium
GGTGAACGCCGCTTACGTGGGAACGGCCGGCGTGAGGCTGGCGCGCATCGAGTTCCCGAACGGGTATGGCGGCGCCGATCCAGCGTATGCGCCATACACCCAGTTCAACGCCGCGGGCCAGGTCACGGGTGGCTATGCGGTCGCGACCGTGATGGCCAACAGCTCGCATTCGACCTACAACTCACTGCAGGTTTCGGCTTCGAAGACTTCCTTGCGCTACGGGCTGGGGCTGCAGGCGAGCTACACGTTTTCCAAGTCGCTCGACGACACCAGCGCAGTGCTCGGCGGCTTCATTCCCAACGCATCCGGCACCGTGCTCCAATCATCGCCGCAGGATCCGTGGGATCTGCGCGCCGAGAAGGCGCCTTCCACATTCGATGTCACGCACGTCTTCTCGGTGAACGCGGTGCAGGAGTTTGGGCTGGCGCGCGTGCCGGTGCTGCGCGCGTTGGGGAAGCGCTTCACGAGCGGGTGGCACCTGCTGGGCGTGGGCACCGTGACGTCCGGGTCGCCCTTTACGATCTTTTCGGGCATCCAGCAGACCGGCGTGGGCGCGAACGGAGCCGACCGGCCCGACCAGGTTGGAGTGCCGGTGCTCTCCACCAGCCGCACGGTGCGCGAGGACTACTTCGGGCTGGGCGCGAACAACGCGTCGTTCTTCTCGATTCCGATCAACGTGCCGGGCGGCAGCGGGCCGAACGACGGGCGCTTCGGCACGCTGGGCCGCAACACGTTCCGCGGTCCCGGTTTCCACAACTTCGATCTCTCGTTGATCAAGAACACGCCCATCGGGCCATCGTCGAATGCCGAGCGTGCCGTGCTGCAGTTCCGCGCCGAGTTCTTCAATGCCTTCAACCTGGTGAACTTCGGCCTGCCCGCGAATACGCTGCTGGGCCCCGGATTTGGGCTGATTAACCGGACCTCCGGCCCGTCGCGGCAGATCCAGTTCTCGTTGAAGGTTTTGTACTAGCCCGCACTGCTCACAGGGAGGAAGCGGGCATTTTCGAGCGGTTGGAAACCGGGGGACAGACTGCTGAAGTCCACACGGCGCAGATGAGGTGGAGGGTGAATAGAGAGAGTCGTGGGCGCCTAGGACAGAGGCGTCAGTCCCCGGTTTTCTGGGCCCGGCCGCGCATCGGAGGAGACGGCCGCATCGCCGCTCACGAACAAAAGCGCTGATTTGCGTTGTCCGGTCGCGGTTTCTATCATGGTGCCGATGCTGCCGCGCGTTTACCCCATCGTCGATACCGCGACCCTGGCCCTGTGCGGGATGGACCCGGTGGAGTTTGCGGCGGCTCTGCTGGACGGGGGCGCGCGGCTGCTGCAATTCCGCCACAAGGGCGCTTATCCCGCCGAGAGATTCGAACAATTGCACAGCGTGGCCGCTTTGTGCCGGGATGCGGGAGCGCAGTTGATTGTCAACGACCGGGCCGATCTGGCGGCGATTCTCGACGCGGGGCTGCACGTCGGCCAGGGCGATCTGTCACCCGCGCAGGCGCGAGCCGTGATCGGTCAGGCCCTGCTCGGCTTCTCGACAAGCGGCCTGGAGCAGATGCGGGCCGCAGCGGCGGAGCCCGTGGACTACGTCGCGCTGGGGCCGATCTTCGCGACCAGCTCCAAGCCGGACGCCGATCCGGCGGTCGGTCTGGAGGTGCTGAGCGCCTGTCGCGCCTTGACGGCCAGGCCGCTCGTGGCCATCGGCGGCATCACATTGGACAACGCGGCGCAGGTGCTGAAGGCAGGCGCCGATTCCGTGGCCGTGATTCGCGGTTTGCTGCCGGAGACCCGCGCCGCCGCCGCGCTGCAGCCGCGGGACGTGCGGGCGCGGATGGAAGAGTGGATCCGGGGCATTGGCGCCTGAGGGGGCGCATGAGTGCGGCGCGGGCGGCTGGGCAATTGTGTTATCTTCGCTTCGACTCGACGATCCGCGGCCGGTCGGCAGAGCGGGATGCACGCCGAGCGCGTGTCATCCCTTCTCCAATAGGTGCAGCGGGAGGCGCCGGACGGAAGCGGCAGAGACGAAATGAGGTCTGACGGATGAATCTGTTTGCCACGAAATCGCTCAAGACGATCCAAGCCGAGGCGGGCAATGACGCGCACGGGCTGAAGAAGGCGCTGGGGCCCCTGCAACTGATGGCGCTGGGCGTGGGCGCGATCATCGGCGCGGGCCTGTTCTCGCTCACCGGGATCGCCGCGGCCAACCACGCCGGGCCGGCGGTCACACTCTCGTTCGTGGTTGCCGCCATCGGCTGCGCCTTCGCCGGGCTGTGCTACAGCGAGTTCTCGACGATGATCCCCATCGCCGGTAGCGCCTACACCTACTCCTACGCCACCATGGGCGAGCTGATGGCCTGGGTGATCGGCTGGGACCTGGTCCTGGAATATGCGGTGGGCGCCTCCACCGTGGCCGTGAGCTGGTCCGGCTATCTGCGGTCGTTGCTGCTGGACTGGGGCATCCACCTCGACCCGCGGTGGATGAATTCTCCGTTCACGACCATCACCCTCGCCAGCGGCCAGCACGTGCATGGCATCGTCAACCTGCCGGCCATCTTCGTCGTGGTCTGTGTTTCCACATTGCTGATCATCGGCATCCAGGAGTCGGCCCGCGCCAACGCGGTCATCGTCGCCTTGAAGGTATCCGTCGTCATTCTGTTCATCCTCTTCGGCTGGGCCTACATCCAGACGCGGAACTACCACCCCTACATCCCGCCCAACACCGGCGAGTTCGGCCACTTCGGTTTGAGCGGTATTCTGCGCGGGGCGGGCATTGTCTTCTTCGCCTTCATCGGCTTCGACGCCGTCTCCACGGCCGCCCAGGAGGCGCGCAATCCGCAGAAGGACATGCCGATCGGCATTATCGGCTCGCTGGCGCTGTGCACGGTGCTCTACGTTCTGTTCGCCCACACCCTCACGGGCATCGTCCCGTTCATGGAGCTGAACACCGAGGCGCCCGTCGCCATCGCGGTCAACCACACCGGCCTGTACTGGCTGATGACGGCCATCAAGCTGGCCATTCTCGCCGGCTACACGTCGGTGATTCTGGTCATGCTGCTGGGCCAGAGCCGCGTTTTCTACTCCATGTCGAACGACGGGCTGCTGCCCAAGCTCTTCTCGGACATCCACCCGCGATTCCGCACGCCCTGGCGCAGCAACCTGCTCTTCATGTGTTTCGTCGGCCTGTTCGCGGCCTTTGCGCCGATCCAGATCGTGGGCGAAATGACCAGCATCGGCACGCTCTTCGCTTTCGTCCTGGTCTGCGCCGGAATCCTGATCATGCGCAAGACGCATCCCGACCTGCGCCGGCCTTTCCGCACGCCGCTGGTTCCTTTGGTCCCGATCCTGGGCATCCTGTCCTGCCTGGCGCTCATGTTCGGACTGGGGCTGAGCAACTGGCTGCGGCTGTTCATCTGGATGGCGCTGGGCATGATCGTGTACTTCACCTACAGCCGGCACCACAGCCATCTGAATCGGCCGAAACCTTAAGAGCTTCTTTAGTCGGGAATCTTAAGACCGCCCTTCACGCCGCGTCGCGCGGGGCGGTCTTTTATTGCACTGCGGACACTGCAGTGCGGGAAAAATCGACAGCGGTTGCAATGAAACCTGGACTGGCACTGATTGAATTCGCCGGTTTTTCATCGCGTGGAAATGTCGATTCAGGAAAAAAGGCTCCCGAAATAACATTTGCATTGACTTCCATTTTGTCTGGGGTTACTCTCGTTTCGATCGGAAATCGGCCCGCCTTTGGGGCCTATTGAATTTACATCTGCCGCTTTTTTCGGAGGCCTCGTGCGGCGCCCGCTTCCCAGTGTGGAATCGTCTGCGATTATGCTGCCCTTCGCCGGCACGTGGAGGGGCGCATGAAGTACACGCTCTTCCTCACCGAGCGCTGCAACCTCGCTTGCGATTACTGCTACGTCGGCAAGACGGGCCGGCGCATGTCGCTCGAGGACGCTGGACGGATCGTCGATTTTGCCTTCCGGAATACCCCGCCTGCGGAGAATATCGACATCGGATTCTTCGGCGGGGAACCGCTGCTCGAGTTTCCCCTGATGCGGGAACTGGCCGCGCGGATCGAGGCTCGCCCCGATTTTGACCCATGCCGGGTGAAACTCGATACCGTGACCAACGGCACGTTGCTGACTGAGGAGATGATTGGGTTCTTCCGGCAGCATCACATTGGCGTGACGATCAGTTGCGACGGGCTCCCGCGCGCCCACGACGCGTTCCGTCATTTCCCCGACGGCAGCCGAAGCTCGCATCTCGTCGAGCGCGCCATCCGTCTCGCAATCGCCGTGCTCGGGCGTGTGCCAGTCAATGCCGTCTATCGCCCCGAGACCCTCGAGTTGCTGCCGGAGACGATCGATTACTTCTCTTCGCTCGGGGTACGGCAGATCTATCTGAACCCGGATTTTTCGGCGCGCTGGACGGAGTCCGATAGCGCCCGCCTGCCGGCGATCTACTCCGCAATCGCCGAACGCTACATGCGCTTCTACCGCGAGGGCCGGGCGCACTTCATCAGCCTGGTGGATGGCAAAATCGCGGTGCTCCTCCGCGGCGGCTATCTGCCGCTGGAACGCTGCCGCATGGGCACCGGCGAATTTGCGTTCACCGCCTCGGGACACGTTCTCCCGTGCGAACGCCTGGCCGCAATGGATCCGGAAAAACACTCGATCGGCGCCACCAACGGCCTGATCCATATCGGTCCGCTGCAGCCGCATTTAGCGCCCGGGCCGCCCGTGAATGCTGCCTGCGTTTCGTGCGGAATTCGCGAGTATTGCATGAATTGGTGCGGCTGCTCGAACTACTTTATGACTGGTTCCTACAACCGCGTTGGCCCGTTCCTGTGTGCGTCCGAGCGCGCCTCGGTTGAGGTGGCGCTCCACGTTTTCCAGACGCTCGAATCGGAACTCGGGCCGACCTTCGTCGACCACGTAGGGGGCCTGGCCTTTGCACGCAGCGTCCAGGACCCGACAAACGGCGGCAGCGCCCGGCTGTCGACGGATATCGGCCGGCCTCCTCGGCCGGGCGAGGAGATCAACGCCCGATCGCTTCAATGATTTGGAGGAATCATGAGTGATTATGAAATGTTGAACCTGAAGAATGGCGGCCGCTGGTTGTTCTGGTTGACCAACGCCCCCTCCATCAACGAGTACATCCGCCAGTTTGCCCTGTCCGCGGTGAAGGCTGAGTTGCTGGAGCCCGCCCTGCGCCCCACGGAGGTCGGAGCCGCACAAGGCGCGATGGAGGCCCACGTTGCCACATCGGTGCTCATCAACCGGGGCGGGCGCTACGGCGGCATCCGGATTCCGCACTTCCACTCTGCCGGCGACGTCTACCTGCTCAATGATCAGCAGTGGAGCGCCTTCAGCGAGAAAGTCCTGGGAGGCGTCAGGGACAAATTGGCCAAGACGCACAGCATAGGCTACGACCAGTTGATGGAAGTCGCCGACGCGGCGGCGCAACTGTAGACCCCGGCGGCCCAACCCTCCCGTAGGAATTGGAAGCCGCCGGGAGCATCCTTCTCTACCTAATTGGATGCCGCGCGTGGAGTGCCCGCGCATTCCACGCGCGGCTATTTTTGTCTGGTGGCGCCGAGGGGTCGCGCGCCCCGCCGGCGCCCCGTGATACGCTGAACTCAAGTCCGCTCAGCCGCTCAAGAAGCCCCGCGAAAGGAACCCTTTTCACTATGACCAGACGCGTTTTTGCCGTCTTGTTCGTGTGCCTGCTGATGTGTTCTCTGGCTGCCCTCGCCGCCGACAAACCCGACTTCAGCGGCAACTGGAAGTTGAATGTCGAGAAGAGCGATTTCGGCCCCATGCCCAAGCCGGAGAAGGCCGACTACGTGATCGCCCACAAAGATCCCGAATTGAACGTCAAGCAGACCGCCGTGACCCCGATGGGCGAGATGTCGAGCGATGTGAAGATCCTGACCGACGGCACCGAGTTCACCAACACCATCCGCGGCCAGGAAGTCAAAGGCACCGCGAAATGGGACGGGAAGACGCTGGTCGTGACCCAGAAACTCGAGATTCAGGGCAACCCCATCACCTTCGTCCAGAAGTGGACCTTGTCCGACGATGGCAAGTCCATCGCGCAGGAAGTCACCATCACGACGCCGCAGGGCGACGTGTCGACCAAGGCGATTCTCGACAAGGTCTGAACGGCCCGGTCTTTTCCGCCACTCGGATGCGGGGGACCGGACGTGCCCGAGCGCGCACCGTACGGAGTTTCCGGGACGGTTTATTGCGGTGATTTCACGGTCGCCGCACGGTAGTTTCACGGCCGTCGCGATGGAATCACTTGCACCGGCGGGCGCGCGGGCCGAATCTGTACTATGAGCATGAGCACAACGGCCCGGGCGCTGCGCCGCTTCGAGCGCGAATCGCACCAGTACCGCTTCCTCGAGACGTTCATCGTCATCTTCGTCGTCATCCTGCTGATTTCAAACCTGGTCGGCGCGAAGATCATCGCCTTGGGCAGCATGCGCTTCGGCGGGGCGCAGATCCTGTTCCCGTTCACCTACATCTTCGGCGACATTTTCACGGAGGTGTACGGCTACGCGGGCTCGCGACGGGCCATCTGGCTGGGCTTCTTCGCTTCCATCCTCATGGCGCTGATCTGCGCCGCGATCGTGGCCCTGCCGCCGGCGCCGGAGTTTTCCGAACAGCATGCCTACGAGGTGGTGCTGGGCGTGGTGCCGCGGATGGTGGCGGCGAGTCTGATCGCCTACCTGTGCGGCGAATTCGTCAACTCCTTCACCCTGGCCAAAATGAAGATCCTGACGCGCGGCCGGCACCTGTGGACGCGCACCGTCGGCTCAACCGTGACCGGCCAGTTCGTCGACTCCATCGTGTTCATGTTCGTGGCGTTCCTGGGCAAGGAAAGCCTGGGCACGATTCTCACCCTGATCTGGTCGGGTTATCTGTTCAAGGTGGTGTATGAGGTGGCCATGACGCCGCTGACCTACTGGATCGTGAACAGCCTGAAACGACTGGAGGGGGTGGACGTTTTCGACGTGGACACGAACTTCAGCCCCTTCGCCTCGGGAACCGAAGGAGCGGCGTTTGTTCCGCTAGGCGAAGATTTCACGAAACCGGCGCTCGAGCCCGCCGTGGACTGAGGCCGTTGTAACGGACATTGTCCGGAGCACATCTCACCGTCCGGAAAGGGTCTCATTCGAGTTAGACTTGGGACAGGTACCAGCATCGGGGAGCACCAGGTTCATACGCATGCAATCGAAAGAGATTAGCCTAGCCATCCTCGCCGGGTCGCTGGTCTTGGGAATCGGCGGAAGTCTGGCTGCGTTCCAGGACGAGGTGAACGACAAGCCCAAGAAGGACAGCGGCCAGAAACGCGAGACAATCGCCAAGCCGATGACCGAGAAGGAAGCCAAGCGCAAGGCGGAGAAGCTTCGCAAGGAGTTGATGACGCCTTACAAGAAGTGGCTCGACGAGGACGTCGTCTACATCATCACCGACGAGGAGCGCAAGGTTTTCAAAAACTTGGGCACGGACGAGGAGCGAGAGCAGTTCATCGAACAGTTCTGGCTGCGCCGCGACCCGACCCCGGACACCGTGGAGAACGAGTACAAGGAAGAGCACTACCGGCGCATCGCCTACGCCAACGAGCGCTACGCCTCGGGCATTCAGGGCTGGCGCACCGACCGTGGCCGTATCTACATCAGCCAGGGACCGCCGGACGAAATCGATTCGCACCCCTCGGGCGGCTCCTACGATCGGCCGATGGAAGAAGGCGGCGGCCAAACGGCCACTTTCCCCTTTGAGATTTGGCGCTATCGCTACATCGAGGGCATCGGCACGAACGTCATGATTGAATTCGTCGATACCACGATGAGCGGCGAGTATCACATGACGATGGACCCGTCGGAGAAGGACGCGCTGCTGTACGTGCCCGGCGCGGGTCTGACCATGAACGAGCAGATGGGCCTGTCCACCAAGACCCAGCGCTTCTCCCGCACCGACGGGACGCACCTCGGCGTGGGGACCAATCCGCTGCCCGAGAGCATGGACGAGTTCAATCGCCTGGAACGGTACGCGGCGCTGCAGAAGCCGCCGGCCGTCAAGTTCAAGGACCTCGAGGCGGCGGTGACGACGAAGATCACCTACAACGTGCTGCCGATGCAGGCGCGCGCCGACTTCTTCCCGGCGACCTCGAGTTCGGTGATGACCAACATCACGCTGCAGTTCAACCGCCGCGACCTGCAATTCAAGCAGACCGACAACGTCTCCAAGGCGGGCGTCAACATTTACGCGCGGATCACCACGATGTCGCGGCGCCTGGCCAACGTGTTTGAAGACGTGGTGGCGGTGGAGGTTCCGAGCGCGCTGCTGCAGGAGGCCAGCGAGGGGGTGAACGTTTACCAGAAGTCCGTGCCGCTGGCCCCCGGCATTTACCGCATCAATATCGTTGTCAAGGATGTCGTAGGCGGCAACATGAACAATTACGAGATGGCGCTGAACGTGCCCCGGCTCGAGGACGACCGGCTGATGACCAGTTCGCTGGTGCTGGCCGACACGCTGGAGAAGGTGCCGACCCGCAACATCGGCACCGGGCAGTTCGTCATCGGCTCGACGAAGGTCCGCCCGCGCGTGGGAGAAACCTTCAAACGCGGCGAGAAGATGGGCATCTACATGAAGATCTACAACCTCGGCGCCGACGAGAAAACGCACAAGGCGCAGGGCGACGTCACTTACGAGATCGTCAAGGCGGGCGACAAC
>JBEKHU010000075.1:0-8717 GCA_050012115.1 Bryobacteraceae bacterium
TATCTATGGAGATCTAAAGGACTTATCGGAAATTCGCCGTGTTGCGCCGGACACGGTGATTAGATGGTGTTTTTGGCGTTGTTTTGGCGGTGCGGCGGAGCGGCGGATCGCCGATCGCCGGACGGCAGAGGCCAGGGCGATGAGCGGCCGATCTGGTCCGGGTATCTCAATCGCCCGCAGCCCGGCGGATGGGCATAGATCGACTGATATAATGGATATCCATATGCAGCCCAGCGAAAGTTCCGGCAGGAAGGTTATCCTCCTGCGCCCACGGGGTTTTTGCGCCGGCGTGGTGCGGGCGATCGATGTAGTCAAGATTGCGCTGGACCTGTACGGCTCGCCGATCTACGTGCGCAAGGAAATCGTCCATAACCGGCATGTGGTGGACGAGTTGCGGGACCACGGGGCGATTTTCGTGGACGAGCTGCACCAGGTGCCGGTGGGCAGCCGCGTGATCTTCAGCGCGCACGGGGTGAGCCCGGCGGTGCGGCAGCAGGCCAAGGAGCGCGCGCTGCAGGTGGTGGACGCGACCTGCCCGCTGGTGACGAAAGTGCATCTGGAGGCGGTGAAGTTCGCGCGGCAGCACTCGACGATTCTGCTGATCGGCCACCGCGACCACGAAGAGATCGACGGCACGTTCGGCGAGGCGCCCGGGAACACGATCATCGTGGAGACCGAAGAGGACGCCGAAGCGGTGCAGGTGACGGATCCGGAAAGGGTTTGTTTCCTGACCCAGACGACGCTGAGCCTGGACGAAACGCGGGGCGTGATCGAGATTCTCAAGCGGCGCTTCCCCAAGATCGCCGGGCCGAAGTCGCAGGACATCTGCTACGCCACCGAGAACCGGCAACTGGCGGTAAAGGCGGTGGCGCCGCTGTGCCAGTTGCTGCTGGTGGTGGGTTCCCAAAACAGCTCCAATTCCAAGCGGCTGGTGGAAGTGTGCCGGAATGCGGGGGTGCCGGCGCATCTGCTGGACGACCGCTCGTTCCTCAAAGAGGAATGGTTCCGGGGCGTGGACACGGTTTCGGTGACGGCGGGCGCCTCGGCGCCGGAGCACCTGGTGGAGGAGCTGATCGAGGCGCTGAAGGAGCGGGGCTATGCGGCGCTCGAGGAGCTGGACATCGTAGACGAGGACGTGCGATTCCAACTGCCGCAGGAGCTGCAGAGCGGCATGGTGCGGGCCTCCTCGATCCAACCAGCAGCCGTATGACGCCGGGTGTGCAGATCGCCGACGCGCGGCTGGCCGCGGCCGCCCGGTCGGTCCAGCGCGCCGCCAGCCGCCTGCTGCGGATGCAGGCGCGGGAGGGCTACTGGCAGGCGGATCTGACCTCAGACAGCACGCTGGAGTCGGACTGGTTCCTGGTGCTGCTGTGGCTGTACCCGCCGCAGGGCGGGGTGTGGAATCCACCCGAGCGCGCGCGGATCGAGCGCGCGGCGGCGTCGATCCTGGCGCGGCAGCAGAGCGACGGGGGCTTCAGCATTTATCCGCAGGGGCCGTCCGAGGTGAGCGCCAGCGTGAAGGCGTACTGCGCGCTGAAGCTGGCCGGAGTTCCGGCGGATGGGGAGGCTCTCAGCAGGCTGCGACAGTGCATCCTGACGCTAGGTGGTATTCAAGCGGCCAACAGCTTCGTCAAAATCAACCTCAGCCTGTTCAACCTGTACCCGCGCGATCATGTGCCGACGGTGCCGCCGGAGCTGATCCTGTGCGGCAAGCTGGTGTACCAGATGTCGGCGTGGTCGCGGGCGATCCTGGTGCCGCTGTCGCTGGTGCAGGCGCTGGACCGCGCGGGGCGGCCCGCGCCGGACGGTTTCACGCTGCAGGAGCTGTTCAAGCCGGGCGAGCCGCTGGATTTCCACCGCGACCGGGCGTTCTTCTCCTGGCACAACTTCTTCATCCGCGTGGACGGGATGCTGAAGTGGTGGGAGCGCCACGGCCCGCGCCGGATCCGCGACAAGGCCGTGCACGAGGCCGAGAAGTGGATACTGGCGCGGCTCGAGCACTCGGACGGCCTGGGCGCGATCTATCCGCCGATGATGTACTCGATCATGGCGCTGGACCTGCTGGGCTATGGTCCCGAGTCGCCGGAGCGCAGGAAGGCGCAGGGGCACTTCGACGAGCTGCTGATGGATGAAGCGGGACGGTTCCAGTTTCAGCCCTGCTTCCCGGTGGTAAGGGACACGGCACTGGCGCTGTTCGCGCTGGTCGAAGCGGGCGCCGGCGCGCCGGAGGCAGTGGCCGGCGCGACCCGGTGGCTGCTGTCGAAGGAAGTGCGGCGCAAGGGCGACTGGTCGATCAAGCGCCCACAGACGGAGCCCGGGGGCTGGTACTTCGAATTCGCTAACGAGTTCTACCCGGGCGTCGACGACACGGCGATGGTGCTGCTGGCGCTGGCGCAGGCCCGGGAGGCGGGCGCGCCGGGCGTGGAAGAGGCGGCGCAGCGGGGGATCGAGTGGGTGCTGGCGATGCAGTCGAAGGACGGGGGCTGGGCGGCGTTCGACGCCGACAACAACTGGGAGCTGCTGAACAACGTCCCGTTTGCCGACCACAACGCGATGCTCGATCCGACCTGCCCCGACATCACGGGCCGCGTCCTGGAGGCGCTGGCGCGATGGGGCGTGGGGCCGGAGGCGACACGACGAGCGAGAGCGTCCGGCGGGGCATAGAATATCTGATCGGGACACAACGCGAAGACGGCGGCTGGGACGAGGCCCTGGCCACGGGAACGGGGTTCCCGCGGGTGTTCTATCTGCTGTACCACCTGTACCGGGATGTTTTCCCAGTGCTGGCGCTGGCCGAATACCAGAAGGTGACGGTGGCGGGCAGCGAGCGCAGATGATGCCGCGGAGCGCCGGGAGTCGCGGCCCGGCAGGCCCGCAAGTCCGCGAACGGCGGAGGTTGGAATGAAGCCGGCCCTGGTCACAGGCGCCACGGGGTTTCTCGGCTGGCATGTCGTGCAGGTGCTGCGCGAGCGCGGGGTGCCGGTGCGCGCGCTGGTGCGCCGCCCGGAAGCGGCGCGCGAACTGGACGCCGAGCTGGCGCCGGGCGACCTGCGCGACGCCGAGTCGGTCCAGCGCGCCGCCGCCGGATGCGGGCTGGTGTTCCACGTGGCCGCGGACTACCGGCTGTGGGTGAAGGATGCGCGCGAGATGTTCCGTTCCAACGTGGAAGGCACGCGCAACGTCCTGGAGGCCGCGGTCCGCGCGGGCGCGGAGCGCATCGTATACACCAGCACGGTGGGCTGCATCGGGTTTGTCAAAGGCGGGCTGGGCGACGAAGCGACGCCGGCGACGCTGGCCGACATGGCCGGGCCGTATAAGCGGTCGAAGTTCCAGGCGGAACAGGTGGCGCTGGAGTACGCGCGGAAGGGCTTGCCGGTGGTGATCGTCAATCCGACGGCGCCGGTGGGGGAACACGATGTGAAGCCCACGCCGACGGGCAAGACGATCGTCGACTTCCTGCGCGGGGCGATGCCGGCGTACCTCGATACCGGGCTGAATATCGTCGACGCGCGGGAGACGGCCGAAGGCCACTGGCTGGCCTGCGAGCATGGGCGGGCGGGCGAACGCTATATCCTGGGCAGCGAGAACTTGACGCTCAGGGAGATCTTCGAGACGCTATTCCGGATCAGCGGCCGGCCGGCGCCGCAGACGCGCATCCCGTGGGGCGTGGCGTGGGTGGCCGGGGTGTTCTCGACGGGCCTGGCCGAGCTGACCGGCCGGGAGCCGCGGGTCCCGCTGGCGGCGGTGCAGATGGCGCGCAAGAAGATGTGGGTAACGCACGCCAAGGCGGAACGCGAGCTTGGCTTCCGGCCCTCGCCGGCCGAGGTGGCGCTACGCAAGGCGGCAGAGTGGTTTTACGGCCATGGCTACTGCTGAACTGGCGGTAGACGTGGTGGCGGTGGCGGCGGAGGCCGGCGAGTTTGCCGGGTTGCGGCGGCGGGCCGGGAATGTGACGGCGCTCGCCGGGTGGTGGACACGGCAGGCGTGGCTGGCCGAGGTGGGCGGGGCGCGGTGGCTGCTGGCGGCGCACGGGCCGGGAAGGCTGGCGGGCAAGGCGGCGGCCGAGGCGCTGGAGAAGACGGGGGCGCGGCGCGTGGTGAGCGTGGGATTGTGCGGGGCGCTGGACCCCGGGCTGGCGCCCGGCATGGTGGTCCAAGCCCATGAAGTGATCGGCGGGCCGGGCGGACCGTGGGAGTGCGGCGCGGTGCAGGGCGCGTTGCCGGCGGTGCGGGTGTTGTCGATCGACCGCGTGGCGGTGGGCGCAGCGGAGAAGCGCCGGCTGGGCGCCGAAAGCGGAGCGGGCATCGTCGAAATGGAAGCCGCGGCGGTGGCCCAGCGGGCGGCGGAGGCCGGGGCGAGGTTTTATTGCGTAAAGGCGGTCGGCGACGGCGCGGACGAGGAGTTGCCGATGGACTTCAACCGCTACCGCGACGACGAGGGACGGTTTTCGCGGGGGCGGATCGCGCTGGCGTGCGCGCTGCGGCCGTGGCTGGCGCCGGGGCTGCTGCGTTTCGACCGGCAATGCCGGCAAGCGATCGAAAGATTGGGAGAGTGTCTTGCGGAGGCCCGATTTGAGTGAAGCGAAACAGATGCGCGCGGCGGTGTACGTCGGTAAGGGACGCATCGAGATCCAGACGGTGCCGGTGCCCGAGATTGGGGCCGGAGAGCTGCTGGTAAGGGTGGAGTGCTGCGGCATCTGCCACACCGACCTGAAGAAGGTCGAGCACGATCTGCTGCCGCCGCCGCGCATCTACGGCCACGAGACGGCTGGCATCGTGGTGGCCGCGGGCGAGGGCGTCACGCGGTTCAAGCCCGGCGATCGCGTGGTGGCGTTCCACCACATCCCCTGCCGGCAGTGTTTCTACTGCGAGCGGAAGCTGTACGCCCAATGCGAGGGTTACAAGCGAGTCGGCATCACGGCGGGCTACGAACCGGCGGGGGGCGGCTTCGCGCAATACATCCGCGTGATGGACTGGATCGTGCGGGACGGCGTGGAGCAGATCCCCAGCGGCGTCAGCTTCGAGGCGGCCAGCTTCGTCGAGCCGGTCAACACCTGCCACAAGGCGGCGGTGGCGATGGATCCCCAGCCCGGCGATGTGGTCCTGATCCAGGGGCAGGGGCCCATCGGACTGATTTTCACGATGCTGGTTGCGCGGACGGGCGCCACGATCGTGGCCACCGACACGATCCCCGAACGCCTGGCGCTGGCGCGCCGCTTTGGCGCGCTGGAAGCCGTGGACCCGCGCACGGCGGACGTGCCCGCGCTCATGAAAAAGTTGACCGGCGGGCGTGGCGCGGACCAGGTTTTCGTCGCCGCCTCGGTCCAAGGCATCGTCGATCAGGCCATGGCCGCGTCGCGGCCCGGCAGCAAAATCCTGCTATTCTCGCAGACCTCGGATACGGAGCGAATCGAGCTTTCGGGCGCGGGCATCTGTAAACTGGAGCGGATGTTGTGGGGCGTGTACAGCGCTTCGATCGATCTGCAGGCGGAGACGGCGAGGCTGGTATTCAGCGGGGAACTTCCCGTGGATGCCCTTGTATCGCATAGACTTCCGCTGGACGAGATCAGCCGGGGGATCGGGATGGCGTTGCATCCCGCTGGCAAATCCTTGAAAATAGTAGTGCTGCCCCAGAGGTTGAGCGCGTGAACCAGAAGATGCTGGCCGCAGTTCTTTACGGCCGGGAAGATGTGCGGGTGGAACACGTCGGCGTTCCGGAAATCGGCTCCGACGATGTGCTGGTCCGCGTCCGGGCCGCGCTGACCTGTGGCACGGATCTTAAGGTTTTCCGTCGCGGGTATCACGCCAGGATGATCGTTCCGCCGGCGCTGTTCGGACACGAACTGGCAGGCGACATCGTCGGCGTCGGCGGCGAGGTTGAGGGTTTCCGGGTGGGGCAGCGCGTGGTGGCGGCCAATTCGGCGCCGTGCATGGACTGCTTCTTCTGCGCGCGGGACGCACAGAGCCTGTGCGAGAACCTGTTGTTCAACAATGGGGCCTATGCCGAGTTCATCCGCATTCCGGGCCGGATCGTGCAGCACAACCTGTATCACATTCCCGATCATCTGGAATACAAAGACGCCGCGCTGATCGAGCCGCTGGCGTGCGTGGTCAAGGGTCTGGACGACACCGGCGTGAAGAAAGGCGACAACGTCGTGGTGATCGGCCAGGGTCCGATCGGCATGATGTTCACGCGGCTGGCCAGGGTTTACGGAGCGCGGGTGATCGCGCTGGCGCGGCGGGTCGAACGGCTGGAAATGGCCGCGCGCATGGGGGCCCACGAGTGCGTGCTGAACGGCCCCGGGCACGATGCGGTGGCGCGCGTCAAGCAATTGACGGGCGGTTATGGCGCCGATGTGGTGATCGAGGCCGTCGGCAAACCCGACACATGGGAACTTGCGGGGCACCTGCTGCGCCGCGGAGGCTCGGTCAACTTCTTTGGCGGCTGCCCGGCCGATACGCGCGTCTCGCTGGACACCGGGCTGCTGCACTACAGCGAGCTAAGGTGCATCTCCAGTTTCCACCACACGCCGGCGATCATCCGCAAGGCTCTCGACATCGTTTCCCGGGGTGAGATCACGGCCAGGGACTTCGTGAAGCAGGAAGAGCCGCTCACCAGCCTGAACAGTGTGCTGCGCCACCTGATGTCCCACAACGGGCACATGAAGACGGCTATCATCCCCTGACGTGTCCTTCCCAGCGGCGCCCGCGCAAACTGTGTTCGTCCAGCCCAAACAGTTCGTCGCCTCCGCGCAGGCCATGCATGAGGCCTGGAGCGTGGATCAATCGCTGGCTTACACGCGTTGGCTGGCCCGCCACCATTACGAGAATTTCCACGTCGTGAGCGCGCTGCTCCCCGCGTGCCTGCAGCAGGACTTCTACAACGTGTACGCCTTCTGCCGCTGGGCGGACGACCTGGGCGACGAAATCGGCGACAGCGCCGAGAGCCTGCGGCTGCTGGCCTGGTGGCGCGGAGAACTGCACGCGATGTACGCCGGGCGGCCGGCGACGCATCCGGTGTTCGTCGCTTTGCGCCAGACCGCGACGCGGCACGATTTGCCCGAGGCTCCCTTCGACAACCTGATCACGGCCTTCGTGCAGGACCAGACCGTCACGCGCTACCACGATTGGGACGAGGTGGACGGCTACTGCGTCAACTCGGCCAACCCCGTCGGGCGGCTGGTGCTGATGCTGTGCGGCTACCGCGACGAGGAACGCTTCCGCCTGTCCGACGCCACGTGCACGGCGCTGCAGTTGGCGAACTTCTGGCAGGACGTGACGGTGGATCTCGGCAAGGGCCGGATCTACCTGCCGCTGCACCTGTTCGAGATGCACGGCTACACGGTCAAGGAGCTGCTAGCGCACCAGTGCACGCCGGCCTTTCGCGCCGTCATGCGCGATGCCGTGGAGCGGGCGCAAGGGCTGTTTGAACAAGGCCTGCCGCTGGTGCGCACGCTGAACCGGCGGCTGGCGCTGGACATCGACCTGTTCCACCGCGGCGGCCTGCGCGTCCTGCACAAGATCCGCGCGCAGGACTACGATGTTCTCAGCCGCCGTCCCGCGATCGACAGGCGCGACCGGGTGCTGTTGCTGGCCGGCTCGATGTTGCGCGTGGCGCTGATGCGGACGTTATGACGCTGGAGAGCTCTTACGCCTACTGCGAACAGGTGGCCCGCGGCCGCGCCAAGAACTTCTACTACTCCTTCCTGCTGCTGAGGCGGCCGAAGCGCCGCGCCATGTGCGCCGTCTACGCCTTCATGCGCGAATGCGACGACCGCAGCGACGGCCCCGAAGCGGCTCCGGAGAGAGTGCAACAGTGGCGCGGGGACCTCATCGCCGCGCTGGCGGGGGGCGCGCCCGCGCATCCGGTGTGGCCGGCGTTCATCGACACGACGCGGCGCTACCGCATCCCCGAGGCCTACTTCCACGCGATGCTCGACGGCGTGGCGAGCGACCTCGAGCCGCGCGCGATCGGCACATTCGAAGAGCTCTACCGCTACTGCTACCGCGTCGCCTCCGTGGTCGGCCTCACGATCATCCACATCTTCGGCTTCGACGATCCGCGGGCTCTCGAACTCGCGGAGAAGTGCGGCGTCGCGTTCCAGTTGACGAATATCCTGCGTGACGTGCGCGAAGACGCCGCGGCCGGGCGCGTGTATCTGCCCGTGGAGGACCTGGAGCGGTTCGGCGTGCGGAGCGTGGATCTGAACCAGCCTGATCTCACGGCGCCGCTGCGCGCTCTGCTGGAGTTCGAACTCGGGCGGGCGCGCGAATACTACAACGCGTCGCGGCCGCTGCTGCAGTTGGTCCGGCACGATTCTCGCCGCGCGCTGTGGGCGCTGATGGAGGTCTATCGCCGCCTGCTCGACCGGATCGAGGCGCAGGGCTATCCGGTCCTGGAATGGCGTGTGAGTTTGCCGGCGCGCGAGAAGATCGCGATCATGCTGCGCGCCTGGGCGGGCCTGTGCTGACCCGGGTTTGATGGCGCAGTCGCCCGGCACGGAGTAAAATGCCGCCATGCACTCCCGCCGCTCGTTTCTGCCCCTGCTCGCCGCTCCGCTGGTCGCTCTCGGGAAAGCCTGGGCCGGCGCGCCGGCGATGCGCATCACGGCGCTGGAAACGGTGTACTGGAACTCGCGCCACGACGCTCCGTTTTGGCCTCACTGGACCTGGCTGAAGATCCACACCGATAGCGGCGCGACGGGCCTCGGCGAGACC
>JBEKHU010000076.1:0-8651 GCA_050012115.1 Bryobacteraceae bacterium
TCTGGGCGACTACCGGCCGGGCCAGAAGGCGGCTCAGAGCCACGCCGTCAAAGCCCCGCTGGTGGAGGTGGGTCTCAGCAAGGCCGAGATTCGCGAGCTCTCGCGCCTGGTCGGCCTGCCGACCTGGGACCGCCCGGCGGCGGCCTGCCTCAGCTCCCGCGTCGCCTACGGCACCGCGGTAACGCCCGACAACATCCGGCTGGTCGAAAGCGCCGAGGAAGCCCTCAAGGAACTCGGCTTCCGCCAGTTCCGCGTGCGCTACCACTCGGCCGAGCTGGTGCGGGTCGAAATCGCGCGCGCCGAACTGCCGCGCGCTCTCTCGCTGGAGTTTTTCGACGAAATCTCCCGCCGCCTGAAGAGCTTGGGCTTCCAATACGTTACGCTCGACCTGGACGGCTACCGCCAGGGCTCGATGAACGAAGTCCTGCCGGGCGCAAACTCCAGACAGCCTTAACCTCCCGCATCCAAATCCGCGCGCGGGCAGGGAAGCGGCGCCGGGATTTCGGCAGGCAGCACCACCAAGAAGTTGTGGATAACCGGCCCGAGCGGCTGCAACCGGGCTACCACTGGCGTATATTGTCAGCGGAGGTTGGTCCATGTTCGACAAAAAGGCGGACCTCGCCGGACCCGGCATCGGGGATTACGGCGAACTCGAGAAGATCCTTCCGCAGAACTACAACTCCCTTCTATCGCCCAAGGAAACGCAGCAGGCCATCTTCGCCGCGAAGAACTACATCGAGGAGCACCTGTGCCAGGAATTGAACCTGATGATGGTCACGGTGCCGCTGATCGTCGACGCCGAAAGCGGTGTCAACGACCTTCTGGACCGCGATGGCTCGCGCACGCCGGTGCAGTTCCATGTCTCTAACGATCGCGACCTGCACCCCATCGACGGCCAGGTGGTGCAGGCGGCCACCAAGTGGAAGCGCGTAGCATTGCAGCGTTTCGGCATGCAAACCGGCGAAGGCCTGTGCACCGACATGCGGGCGGTGCGCAAGGACTACTTCCTCGATCACGACCACAGCGCGTACGTCGATCAGTGGGACTGGGAGAAAGCCATCAGCGCGGAGGAGCGCCACCTGGCGTTTCTGAAGCACACGGTCAACGGCATCTGGAAGGTGCTGAGCGGCGCCGAGCGGCACGTGCAGGAGCTGTTCCCACAGCTGAAGGATTCGCGCTTCCCGAATCTGCCGGAGAAGCTGACCTTCCTGCACGCCGAGGAGCTGCTGGAGATGTACCCGGACCTGCCGCGCAAGCAGCGCGAGACGGCCATCCTGCAGCAGATTCCGGCGGTCTTCATCATCGGCATCGGCTGGACGCTCCAGGACGGGTACCCGCACGAAATGCGCGCAGCGGACTACGACGATTGGGTCTCAGAAACGCTCTCCGCCGACGGGCGGCCGATGCACGGCCTGAACGGCGACATCCTGGTTTGGAACCACGTCACACGGCGGCGCCACGAGCTGACCTCGATGGGCATCCGCGTCAACGCCGCGACCTTGCGCCAGCAGCTCGATCTCACCGGCCAGCTGGGTTTTCTGAAATACCCGTATCACCAGGGCATCGTCAACGGCACGCTGCCGCTGTCGATCGGCGGCGGCATCGGGCAGTCGCGCACGCTCATGCTGCTGTTGCGCAAGGCCCACCTGGGCGAGGTCAGCGTGACCATCTGGCCGAAGATCCTCAAGGAGATGTGCGCGCGCAAGAACATCCACGTGCTGGAGTGAGCCTCCGGCTCGGGATGCGCGCGCGACACGGCGTCGGCTAGCCCAACAGGGGAGACCCCCCGGCGTTGCCGGGGTGGCAGTAGCAGTTTGACATTCCCGGGAGTCCATCGGAAAACTCCAAGACGTGAGCCGCCAAGCGCACGAAAAGGAGTCTTCACGATGGACGAGTCTGAAAGTTTAAGCCATACCAAGTGGGAGTGCAAATACCACGTCCCCACATAGCCGCTTTGAGCGGCTCACATCATAAAGCCCCCGGCTCTGCCGGGGGATACTTACTTCGATCACTTCGGGCGGCTTCCTGCACGGGCAGTCTGCGCATTGGGTTTTGCCCTTTTCGCCCAGTCGCCCGACGCCGAACAAGGGCCAGGGGCCGGCCTTGAAGACGACGCCTTTACCTTTGCTCAGCCAGTTGACGAGATGGCATTGCAGCGAGTCGACCTCCAGCCAGTCGCCGTCTTCGAGGATGCGATGGCTCCAGGCCGAGGTGCCGCGTTCGTAATAAGGCTTCGACCAGATCTCAAGTTGACCTTCCAGGACGCCGTAGATCTCGACCACGGGCGCACCGTGTACATGGATATCCTGGCGGTCCTTTTCAGTGAAGAAGCTCCAGGTAAACCCCACACCCTGCATCTGGTAGCGGAGGTAAGGATCGGCTACCCGCAGGTTGAAAGCACGGTCTCCGGCGTCCAGGATTCGATCCAGCGTATTCTTCGGCAGATGACGGACGCCGCTCAGATTGTGGCTGAGCCATTTCAAGGCGAGCCCGTCCATCGTAGGGGACCCGGACGGCATCGGAAGAACTGGCTCGGCGCCTGCTTTAACGGCGCACAGGACGGCGCGGCTGGTGGGAGAGACGCTGGAATGGTTCATGGCTTGCTCACA
Source organism: Bryobacteraceae bacterium (assembly GCA_050012115.1). GTDB lineage: Bacteria > Acidobacteriota > Terriglobia > Bryobacterales > Bryobacteraceae > CAIVVT01. Next base: position 2,610 of record JBEKHU010000076.1, read on the forward strand.
GCTCATCCATTCGCCGTGCACCCGCTCCGCGAGTGAGGTAATTGCGCTGGGGGCGACCCACACATCGAGGGGATACAGTCCCGGGCGGACGCCAGAACCGCATCGAAGGCCCTACGGTAGTCGTGGGTAACTTGCTGGCAGATGAATCCGGCGCATTTGGCGGTGAACTCCGCCACGAACGGCCGGATCGGTATACGGTCCGGCTTGCCGTTCCGCATGGCAGTGACGTAACGGCCAGACTTTGGCTGTAAAGCTCTTCTGTGCGGGGTCGTGTCATGTCGGGCTCACAGCGGCCGGATCCAGATGTTCCGGAAGCGCACCGGGTTGTTATGCGCGCCCAACTCCAGCGGCGCGCGGATGACCCCGGGCCGATAGGGCCTCGGCAACGTGGCGTGCGTGGTAGGACCAAAGATCGCCTGGTTGTTTTGGACAAGCACGCCGTTGTACAGCACGGTCACCCGCGCTGGCTGCGCCAGCTTGTCTCCGTCGAATCTCGGCGCGGTGAAAATGATGTCGTACGTCTCCCACTGGCCCGGAGGCAGGGAGGCAGTCACCAACGGCGGCGTTTGGCCGTACACCGCTGCGGCCTGCCCATCCGGGTAGATCTTCGTCGTGGGGTCGAAGATCTGAATTTCGAAAACGCGCATGAGCAGCACGCCGTTGTTGCCGCGGTCCATGATGTCGTCACCGACGGGCGGATTCGGATCCTTCCATTCCAGGTGGAGCTGACAACTGCCGAAATCGTCAATGGTTTCGAACCGCCCGACCGTGGCGATCAGTTCGCCGTTTTCCACCTTCCACTGGTTCGGTTTCCACTTCAAAATGTCCTTGCCGTCGAACAGCACGATGGCATCCGACGGCGGCCGGCCGGGACGATCTTGCGTGCTCGAATCGCCCGGGTCGAGCTGCTTCGGCTTGGGCCGGTCCGGATCGTGGACCCGATAGCCCGACCATGGCTGGACGGGCGTGTCCCGGTAGCCAAACGTGCCATCCTGCGTAAAAATCAGCTTGTGCCCCTGCCCTAGGGCTAGCGGCGCCACCGTTGCCACGCACCACGTGAGAATCAACGCAGATTTTTTCATCTCGGTTGGCCTCCCTCAGCGGCCGGCGATCCCCCGCTCCCAGCCGTTCCAGGCAATGGTCTTGCCGCCGCTCCGGATCGAAGCGCCGCCCATCGAGGTGGGAATCGTCGAGGCAGCGCCGACCTCGATATCGCAGACCGGCCGCTGCCGGCTCTTGATGCACGCCAGAAAGTTCAAAGTATGCCTGCCGCAGTCGGAGTCGAAGGACGCCTGGCCATTCGGCGGTTCATCGTACAGCGCTACTGTCTTTTCCTCAAACGCCGGCTTTCCGCCTGCGCTGCGCCCGTTGCCGCCGACCGGCCGCACGCTGTAGCCGTGCCGGTTGACGAACAGCACCCCTTCGTCGCCCCATAGATAAGTGCCGAGAAAGCCCGACCGTGAGCTGTAATTGGCGACGAAGTTCGGATATTGCCAGACGACCTCGATCGTGTCCGGGACCCGGTCGTCCTGCGGCCGGTTGAACCATCCATGCACTGCCGCCGCCGTGCGCGACGGCTCGGTAACGCCCAAGTACCAATGCGCTATGTCGAGCAGAAGCACGCCCCAGTCGGCGAGCGGTCCGCCGCCGTACTCCCAATAGCTGCGCCAATCGTGCTGACGCGAGGAGCTGTACGGGCGGCGCGGCGCCGGCCCCTGAAACATCTCCCAATCGAGGCCCGGAGGAGGAGCAGCAGAAGGCTCGGCCGTCGTTCGCTCGAGTCGCGCGCTGCCGCCCGGATTGATCACCTCGACATGGCGGACCTTGCCGAGGATGCCGCTCTGGACGACCTTGTAGGCCTCCAGGAATGGCGCGCTGCTGCGCTGCATCGTGTCCTTTCGGCGGGCTTGCGTAAATGCGTTGCCGTGCCCCATGAATTAACTTACATATCGAGGATTCGCAGGGAGCCCCAAACGGCTAAGAGTTGAGGTCGTTCATCCCGCCGCGACTCCCTTGCTGATCGCTTGTACTCGCTATTTGCTACTACGCCCGCAGGGCCGTCATGGGGTCCACCTTGGTGGCGCGACGCGCGGGCACATAGCTGGCCAGCAGCGCGACCAGGACTAGGGCCAGGGCTACCAAGGCGAACACGCTCGGCTCGGCAAAGCTCAAGGGAAGGTTGAGCTTGCTTGACACTAGGCGGGCGCCGGCCATCGCAGCGGCTACTCCGGCCACGAGGCCCGGGAGCGCCAGCACCAAACCGTCCCACAATACCAAGCCCAGTACACTGCGCCGCTGCGCGCCCAACGCCATGCGGACTCCGAACTCGTGCGTGCGTTCGCTGACCGCGTACGCCATGACGCTGTACAGTCCGACCGCAGCCAGGGCCAGCGCCAGCATGCCGAGCACGGAAAGCAAGCCCGCCACGATCCGCTCGGCGAACAAGCTCCCTTGCGTGTACTCGCTGAGCGACGCCGTATTGTACAGGCCGCCGGCCAGGGCCAGGGCTGCGACTTCACGTCGAAGCGCTGCGCGCGCCCCCTCCGGGTCGCCGCTGGTCCGGAGGTAGAAGAAAGGGGTATGGCCCGAATAATAGAGCTGCCGGAACGGTCCGTAAAAGAAAGGCGTGGGCCCCTCCGACGGGTTGCGGTACTTGCTGTCTTTGACTATCCCCACTGCGGTCGTCCAGGTGTCCGAAACACGCGCCCTGCGGCCGATAGGGTCTTTTCCGGCGAAGTACTTCTTGGCGAAGGTCTGGTTGATGATAATTACGGGTAGAGTGTTTCCATCGTCCTGCTCGGTGAAGTCGCGACCCGCCAGCAACGGAATATGCATCAAACTAAAGTACCCGGGCGCCACGATGGCGCGCGGGAGAGAGATCACACCGCCCCGATCCGGCAAAAAGCCTTCCACCTCCACGCGGTCACTCGTCATGCCGAAAACCGAAAGCGGAGCCGAGTCTGCGTAGCTCACCTGCTGGATGCCCGGAGCCGCTTCCAGGCGCAGACGCAGATTGCGGCAGAACTGTTTTTCCTGATTCAGCGAGTAGCCATTGGTGGAGAGGTAGAAGTGCGCCACCAACACGTCGCGCGAGTCGAAACCCGGATTAAGCGTGGCCAGCTTCTGGAAGCTCCGGACCGCCAGGCCTGCTCCGCAGAGCACCAGCGCTGCAAGCGTTACTTCATGCACCACGAGCGCCCCCCGGGCGCGGTGCGAACGGATCCCAGAGGTCCCACTGCGCCCTCCCTCTTTTAGCGTTTCGACGAGGTCCACGCGGCCGATGGAAAGAGCCGGCAAGAGGGTTGTGAGGACGGCCACGCTGAGAGGTCAGTACCGTAAAGGCCAGGACGTTGGCTCTTGGCTCCACGTGCAAGAGCGGCTCAAGGGCGGCGCGGATAGAGGATTCCACGGAGGGAAGGACCCGGTAGAGTGATTCGCCCAACCAGCCCGCGAGCAATGCGCCGAAGATGGCGCCCGCGCCCGCCAACAGCAGGACTTCCACCAGTAGTTGCTGCACGACCCTTCCCTGGCTGGCGCCCAAAGCCATGCGCACTCCAAATTCACTTTGCCGGGAAACCTCTCGGGCCATCAACAGGTTCGCCACGTTGGCGCAGACGATCACGAGCACCAGAACGCACACCACCATGAGGAGGTACAGCGGCTCGCGCAACGTCCCCTGCAACCCGTACGACGCCTGCCACAGGGGAACCAAGCGGGCGCCGATGCCCTTGTGCGTATCCGCGTGATCAGCGGCGATTCGGGCCGCTATGACTCGGGCTTCTTCCCTCGCCTGCCCGATCGTGACGCCGGGTTTCAGGCGCACGATGACATTGAGGAACCGGGCGTTCCAGTCGTCGTCGGCCCAGGTATTCAGGGCGCCCATCTGGAGGATCATGCTGAGCGGGACCCAGACGTCGAGTGCGGCCCCGCCGAACATGCCCCGGAAGTCCGGCGCTGTGACGCCGACGATGGTGAGCGGGTGGCTGTTGATGCGGACCGTGCGCCCCACGATGCCAGGATCGGCGCCGAATTGGGTTGTCCACAGCCGGTGACTGATGACCGCGAGGGGATAGGCGCCCCGCGCGTCGCGATCCTCCTCAGGCAGGAATAGGCGGCCCAGGAATGGCTTCACCCCGAGCACCGTGAAGAAGTTGGCCGAGACTACTTCCCCCAAGGCGCGGCCAGGATGATCGGACGAGCCGATGGTGAATAAGGAAGTGTGCGAGGCGACCACGCCCGAGGCCACGGTCAGGCCCTGCTGGAAAGCGCGGAAGTCCGGATGCGTGCACTGCCCCAGACGGCCTCCGTCCGGGGCAATACTTTCCAGCGCCACCAATTCATGCGCATCGCGCACGCCCGTAATTGGTCGCAGCAAGACAGTGTCAATCCAACTGAACACCGTCGTGCTCGCGGCGATGCCTAGCCCGAGCGTGACCACGGCCACGGCCGCGTAACCTGGGCTGTTCCGCAGAACTCGCCAAGCAAAACGCAGATCTCTCAGTATGTTAGCCGGAATTTCCATTATGCACTCCGACCCGCGCAGCATCATACGTCCAGCCGCCCCACGTGTAATCGCCAACCGGGTTTGCTGCATCAGGCCGACCTGCACGACGCGGTTGTGTTTCGGGGCGGTCGAGACAGCCTTGAGGCACATGGCGATGTCGGTCGAGACGGGCTTCTCGAGACAAATGTCCTTGCGCGCCTCGCAATCCTCGATCACGATCGGACAATGCCAGTGGTCGGGCGTCGCCACGACCACTACCTCGATGTCTTTGCGGTCGAGCACCCGCCCGTAAGCGCAGTACGTGTCCACATTCCCGCCCACGAGGGCGGCAGCCTGCTCCAGGTTCGGTTTGTATACGTCGCACAACGCGGCGATGCAGGAGGCCTTGTTGAACTTGAACTGCGGAATCAGGGCGGCAGTGGTGCGGATGCCGGTGCCAATGAACCCGACCACAAACTGGTCGGAGGCGGGGGAAACCGAAGAGGCTTGCGCCGATGCCACTCCGATGACTCCGGTCAGGAATGATGGTCGGTCTACCATGTTCAGACACCCCAGGGCGCGCGCATCGGCCGCTTCATCATCTTCTTTGCCTCGTCGTTTCCCACGATCGTCTCGTTCTTCGGATACCATTGAACCGGCTGTCCCGTGCGGATACAAAGCTGTGAGAGCTGGCTGATCATGTCCGACCGGAAGGCGCTCTCGATGGGGTCCACCACGGGGCTGCCGGTGCGAATGGCGCGGATCCAGTTCTGGTGGTGGCCCGCCGTCAAGGTTTGCTGGAAGCCCTTCGGCAGGCTGGCGGGGATCGTCTCGAGCGCGCTGTCGGCGATGTGGATCTCGTTCGGCCCGATCGCCGACTCCATCAGCGAAGCCGGTTGCGTGACGACCTTCCCGTCATTGCCATAGCTGACGAGCACCCAGCCTTCCGTGCCCATGAACACGACACCGTTTGGCACCGTGACGCTCGGCGGGTTGATTACGGGATGAGGGACGTCCGGCAGATCGCGATAGGTGCGGTTGTCCATGAACTCCAGCACCAGGCCATCCGCCCACGTGCACCGGACCCTCCACTGCGTGGCGCAGTCGAAGAGGCCTTCGGTGGGAAACGTTCCGGAGCCTTCGTAATGGATCGGAGGATGTTTGCGGCCCGAGGCGTCTGCCCAACGCTGCATCTGGTCGAGCGGATGGGCGGCCCAGTTGTTGATCATGCCCAGCGTGTAGTCGGAGATGTTGAAGATGCCCGCGCGGTCGGGTCTCAGGCAGCGGTCGTAACAGAACGGTTTCACCGGCGCGGGCCCAAGCCAGGCATCGTAATTGAATCCATCAGGCACCGGCAGGACAGGAGTGGCCGTGCCGCCCGTGGTGTTCGCCGGAGAGACCACGTAGATCTTCTGCACCGTGCCGATACGGCCGTTGAGCACCAACTCGATGCCTTTCCTGGCATCAGGGAAGGCCCTGAGTTCGGCGCCGTACAGGCAGATCTGCTTCTTGTGCTCGCGCACCGCCTTAACCGCCGCCAGGTCCTGCTCGACGCTGAC
>JBEKHU010000077.1:0-11119 GCA_050012115.1 Bryobacteraceae bacterium
GCGGCGCCGACCATGGCGATGGGGCCGTGGAGAATGTCCGCCTGCGAGAACCGTTCGGCTACGATGTAACAGGTTTCCATGAGCTTCAGCGCCCATTCGTAAGCGTTGGCGTAGTTCAGGCCGCGGCCGATCACGACGGCATGATCCATGAACCGGAAGCGCTCGGCCCGCGTCCGGATGGTGGCCTCCAGGCGCAGCGCCGCATCGACCCACCCCGGCAGCCGCAGCAGGTCGTCGGTCTCCAAGGGAGCGCCGAGCGCCCAGGCCAGCAGGTACAGGGACAGCAACTGGCCGGTATAGGTCTTCGTGGCGGCCACGCTCTTTTCCCTGCCGGCGCGGACCAGGATCACATGATCGGTGATCCGGGCCATGCTGCTCGCCGCTTCGTTCGTGATGCCGATGGTGAAGGCGCCGCGCCGGCGCCCCTGTTCAAGCAGGACGTTCGTGTCGGTGGATTCTCCAGATTGGGAGATAGCGACCAGAAGCGCGTCGTCGAGCTGCAGCTCGCGCTGATACAGCGTGCAGACCGACAGCGCGGCGAGCGACACGGGAATGCCGGTGGTGATCTCGATGAGGTAGCGGCCGAAACGCGCGGCGTTGTCCGAGGTGCCGCGGGCGGCGAGCACCACCAGGCGCGGCGGCTTTGACTGAAAGCGTTTCCTGAGGCTCTCAAAGCCGCGCAACTCGCCGCGCAACGTCCGGTCCAGCGCATCAGGCTGCTGCCGGATCTCCTCGAGCATCTTCGACATGGAAAAGAAGAATCCTAACTTTTCATGGTAAGCCCGGCGCCCGGGTCACGGCCCGGTCCCAGAAGTCGAGCGGCAATGCGCGGACCTCGGTGCCGGTCCACACCGCGTGCGCGGGGAACTCCGCCGGCGGCAGGCGCATCAGCCGCGGGCGCAGGATCAGGAGCGCGTGCTCCGTCTGGCGCGTCACCGTATCCTGGTGCAGCCACGGGATCCAGATCAGCCCCGGAAAGCCAGTGCGCGCGATGCTGTGCGACTCTTGCGCGAGGCCGGCGATCACCGCCACTTCGCCGAACCGCAAGCGGACGGTAGTGGTAAACTTCCGGTTCGAGATGACCGGAATGCCGATATTGGTGTCGCCGGTAAGTTGCTTGAACTCCGCTTCGCACTCGAGCGTCAGCGAGTCGGCGTCGTGAACGTGCGCCGTCAGCTTGAGATTGATACCCAGGTCCTCGAACTGAATGCTGGGCGCGTAGGCATTGCTGAGGGTGACGCCCGCGGTAGCGGCAGTGCTGGTGCCGGTACCGGGCGGCGAATTGATCGTGAAGGTGCTGGCGGCCGACACGGCGCCGGCTGGGTTCTCGACGTTGATTTCCGCGACGCCCGCCGTGGCGATCGATCCAGCGGGCACGGACGCGCTAAGCAGCGTCGAGTTGATGAAGGTCGCCGGGAGCTGGGTTTGCACGCCGCCGAAGGTCCAATACACGGCGGAGTCCGACGTAAAGTTCGCGCCGGAGATGTTCAGCGTGAACGCGCTCCCACCGACGGTGGCGATCGAGGGCGAGAGGCCCGTAATCGCCGGCACGGTGCCGCTGGCCGACGAGTTGATGGTGAACGTGCTCGGCGCAGACTCGGCTCCGGCGCTGTTCCGCACCAGAACCTCCGCGCTTCCGGCGGTGGCGACCAGGTCGGCGCTGAGGGATGCGGTGAGCTGGGTGGAGTTGATGTAGGTGGTCGTGAGCAGTTGCTGCGTGCCGTTTGCCGTCCAGAGCACAACCGCATCCGGCGTGAAGTTCGCGCCGGAGACGATCAACGTGAGCGCGCCCTCGCCAGCGCTGGCGGACGCGGGCGAGAGGCTGGTGACCACCGGAGCGTAGACGCTGGTCGCGGCGGTGATGTTGAACGTGCCCGGCGCCGAAGACGCTCCCGTGTCGCTCTCTACAATAGTGATCTGCGCGCTGCCCTCGGTTTCAATCTGGGTCGCCGGCACGGACACGGCGAGCTGCGTCGAATTGACGTATGTGGCCTCAAGCGCGCTGAGCGCGCCGTTCACGACCCAGTAAATGGAGGAAAGCGAGTCGAAGTTCGAGCCGCTGATCAAGAGTGTGAAGGCGCCTCCCCCGGCCGGCACGGAGGACGGCGAAAAGCTGTTGATCACGGGGACCGTTCCGGCTGTCGCCGCCGTGATGGTAAACGCGCTCGCAGGCGACGCGCCGCTGGTACTGTCAATTACCGTGATCGGGGCGCTGCCCGAGGTGGCGATCAGGCTCGCCGGCACGTACGCGCTGAGTTGGGTGGAATTGACATACGTCGTCTGCAGAGCAATCGCCAAGCCGTTCGCGGTCCAGTACACGACCGAGTCCGCCGTGAAATTCGCTCCCCCGACCTGTAGAGTGAAAGCGCCGCCGCCGGCCGTGGCCGATTCCGGCGAGAGGCTGTTGATCACCGGAGAGCCGCCGTTGGATGGCGGTGTGATGGTGAAAGTACTCGCGGGCGCCGTCCCGACGATGCCGTTTTGCACGGTGATCTGGGCGCTGCCCTCGCTGGCGGCACGGTCAGTTGCGTCGAGTTGACGAAGGTGGGCGAGAGCAGGATTTCCGTGCCGTTCTCCGTCCAATACACGGCGGAGTCCGCGGCGAAGTTCGCTCCATTGATGATCAAAGTGAAGGCATCCCCGCCGGCGGCGGCCGAAGAGGGCATGAGGCTTCCGATCGCTGGAACGCCCTCGGCGACCGACGAGGTAATCGTAAACGTGCTCGTCGCCGTCAGGCCTCCCGAGCCGTTCTGCACTTCGACCCCCGCGCTGCCTGCACTGGCGAGCAGGGTCGCGGACACCGTCGCCGTGAGCTGAGTTGAGTTGACGAAGCTGGATGGCAGCAGGCTCTGCGTGCTATTCACGATCCAGTACACGACGGAAGCCGACGTGAAGTTACTGCCGCTGATGACCAGCGCGAGAGCGCCGCTGCCGGCGGCGGCGGACGACGGCGACAGGGCGGTGATCGACGGGCCGTTGGTCGCAGCCGCCGCGGGACTCACATAGGCCGATTGCACGATCGGGTACTTGTCTCCGATGTGTATCGTGGCCGGCTGTCCGCTCACGCTGCGCAGCGACGTGGATGTGATGGAGTGGCCCAGGCTGGACGCGAGCGTCGCCATCAACTGGGCGGAAGAGATGCCCACGCCGAGGTACGACGCGCCGCCGCCCCAGGTCTGGAAGTTGGTGAAGCCGGCGGGAATAGAGGGCTTGTTGTTGAACAGGGCCTTGGAGCCGAAGTCCACGATCGGGAAGCTGGTCTGGAGCTGCAGGCCGCGGCCGAGGTTGGAGTTGCTGTCCAGTTCAACGAGATCCACATCGACGTAGACTTCTCCGGGGCCGTTCATCAACTGCCGCGCGATCTCCACCGCCGGGCGCACGCGGCTCAGCCGGTCGCGCAGAACCATGGCCCGCTGGGTGGAATCGATCGCCACCTTGGTCAGACCGAACGCCTGCCGCACGGCGTTGGCGACATCCTGCAGGTCCTGGGCGCTCATCGTGTCGGGGAACGGGATGGCGACGGAGACGTTCGGCTCCACCTCGCCGCGCTTGACGGCCGTCTCCTTGGCGAACAAAGCCATGCGCGAGTTCAGCGGAACGTAGAACGCGTTGGCCACCAGTTGCAGGGCATAAATGGCTTCGGACCAGGAGGCGTTGTCGATGTGCAGCCTGCGCGGCGGCTCCGACGGCGGGTAGTCCGAGTCGAACACCACGCGGATGCCGTAAGCCTCGGCGACTTTCGCGATCAGGGCCCGCGGATTCTCGCGCAGGTCGAAGCTGCGCCGGACGTTGTCGGGCTGGAGCATTGGCGGAGGCGCAAGCTCGCGCCGATCCTCGGCGGTGGCCTCCGGCAGAGCCGGACGTCTTTTCGTTTCCGGTGCCGGTTTCAGAGACTGGAATGCTCGCAGGCCTTGCAGGCCCTGGCGCTGGTAAGTGGCGGCCAGAGCCCGCAGCGCGGGGTCGTCCGGGCGGCGCGCCACGGCCTGCTCGGCCGCCAGATATGCGCCGGCGTAGTCGCCCTTCGCCGCCAACTTGCGCGCCTTGCGCTCCAGCGCGGCGACGCTCGGCTCGCCCGCGGACACCAGGCACTGCGCCAGGATCAATGCACAGACTGCGAGCGCGCGTGCTGCCCGGTTCCAGCCCATCTAAACGCAAGACGATCCCCGAGCGCGCAACGTGGAGCAGAAACGGGACTGGAACCGGGGCCACACCGCCCAGCCGTCAACACCACTTGCCGGTGGGTCCTTTGCGCCGCCCGGCTGTGGATAGAACTCGATCCGCGCGTGAAGGGCCTCAGCCGCTCCGTGTTCGAAGCCCATGCGGATAACCAGACCTTATAGTTGTATTAGAATGGTCTCGGGTGAAAGGAGCAATCATCGCGTGCCAGATCGATCATCCCTCTTGAAAGCCGCTCTCGAGCGCCGCCAGGCCCTGGTGGTGCCAGGGTGTCATGACGCGCTGAGCGCCAAGGTCATCGAATCGACGGGGTTCGAGGCAATTCAGGTGAGCGGCTTCGGGCTCGCCGGCAGCCTGCTCGGCAAGCCCGACGTCGGCCTGGTGGACATGAAGGACGTGCTGGACATTACTGCCAATATCATCCGCGCCGTCCAGATCCCGGTGATGGCGGACATCGACACCGGCGGTGGCAACGCGCTCAATGCGGCCGCCGTCACGGAACGCCTGATCGGCATGGGCGCGGCCGGCGTCAACATCGAAGACCAGGTCTTCCCCAAGCGTTGCGGCCACATGGAAGGCAAGCAGGTCATCTCCGCCGAAGAGATGGCCGGGAAGGTCCGCGCGATGGCCGACACCCGCCGGCGCCTGGGGTCGAGTCTGGTCATCAACGCCCGTACCGACTGCTACGCCGTGCACGGGCTGAACGAAGCCATCCGCCGCGCCAACCTGTATCTCGAAGCCGGCGCCGACCTGGCCTTCATCGATGGCATCGGCACCCGCGCCGACATCGAGCGCGCCGTGCGCGAGATCCACGGCCTGTTGTCCGTCAACCTGATGGACGCCGTGACGGGCGTGAAGACCGAACTGATTCCCATTCCAGAACTGGCCCGCCTCGGCGTGGCCCGGGTCAGCATCCCCGTCGCCTCGATCATGGTGGCCCACAAGGCGCTCGTGGAGTTCTTCACCGACCTGCGCCGCTCGCCGACAGGCATCCTGGCCGGCGAGATGCAGCGCCTCTCTTCGTTCAAGCAATACACGGGCTTCGTCGGTCTGCCGGAGTATCGCCAGCTCGAAAACCAATACCTGCCCGCCAAGGCCGAAGTAGTGGTCTAGAGGAGTTCCCATGGGAATGACAATCGCGGAAAAGATCCTGGCCCGCGCCTCGGGGCGCCAGCGCGTGTCGCCGGATGAGATCGTCGTCGCCCAGGTCGACCTGGCCATGTCTCATGAGAACGCCGACCTCGTGCGCAAGAGCTTCGCCGAGATCGGTGTTCCCAAGGTCTGGAACGCCGGAAAGATCGTCATCATCTTCGATCATCGCGTGCCGGCCGAATCCGAAAAGACCGCCACCACGCACAAAGCCGTGCGCGAATTCGTCCGCGCGCAGGGCATCGCCAATTTTTACGACGTCGGCCGCGGCGGCATCTGCCACCAGGTGCTCGCCGAGCGCGGCCACGTCCTGCCCGGCATGGTCGTCGTGGGCACCGATTCCCACACCACCACGCACGGCGCGTTTGGCGCATTCGCCACCGGCATCGGCGCGACGGAAATGGCCGGCGTGTGGACCGAAGGCAGCCTCTGGTTCAAGGTGCCTTCCACGCTGCGGATCCTGGTGGACGGCGACTTCCGCCCTTGGATCTCCGCCAAGGACCTGATCCTGCACATCATCGGAGAACTCGGCGCGGACGGAGCCGACTATCGCGCCGTGGAGTTCGACGGTCCGGCCATCCGCAACCTCAGCGTGGCCTCGCGCATGGTCCTCGCCAATCTCTCCATGGAGATGGGCGCGAAGGTGGCCTTCACCCCCGTCGACGAGCGTCTCCTCGACTACCTCCGCCCGCGCACCGGTCGCCCCATCGAACCCATTGCGCCCGACGCGGACGCCGTCTACGAACGGATCCTGCACATCGACTTGGCAGCCGACGTGCCGGAACCGCAGATCGCCTGCCCGCACGGCGTGGACAACGTCAAGCCACTCTCGGAACTGGGTGACGTCCCGGTCGAGCAGGCCGTCCTCGGCAGTTGCACCAACGGCCGGCTGGAGGACCTCGAAATCGCCGCGCGCATCGTTCAGGGCCGCCAGGTCCATCCGCGCACGCGCCTCATCGTCATCCCCGCCTCGCAGCAGATCTACCTCGAGGCGATGCGCCTCGGCTACCTGGAGACGCTGATCCTCGCCGGGGCGATGGTGAATCCGCCCGGCTGCGGACCCTGCGTCGGCGTTCACCAGGGCATCATCGCCGCCGGGGAGACCTGCGTCTCCTCCACCAACCGCAATTTCCTCGGCCGCATGGGCAGCAAGGATTCCAAGGTGTATCTGGCCAGCCCCGCCGTCGTCGCCGCCTCGGCCATCGCCGGCCGGCTCGCGCATCCCGACATGATCCTAAAGGAGGCTCCCGCATGCCTGGCGACAGCTTGATTCTCCGCGGCCGCATCGCGGCGAAACTCGGCGCGAACATTGATACCGACATCATCTACCCCGGCCGCTACCTGAACGTCACCGACCGCGAGAAGACCGCCGAGCACCTCTTCGAACTTGCCTTCCCCGAAATCCTCGCGTCCCTGCGCCCCGGCGACGTCATTCTCGCCGGCAAGAACTTCGGCTGCGGGTCGAGCCGCGAACAGGCCGCTGCCGCGCTGAAATACGCCGGCGTCGGCGCGGTCATCGCGCCCTCCTTCGCCCGCATCTTCTATCGCAACTCGATCAATCTCGGTTTGCCCGTCATCGTTTCGGCCGAGGCGCCGGAAACCTTGAACGTGGGCGACGAGATCGAGATCGACCTGGCCGCCGGCAGCATCCGCAAACTGCCCGCGGGCCCGATCTGCAAGGCGGCTGCGCTCGATCCCCGGGCGATTGAACTGCTCAACGCCGGCGGCCTGATCCCGTATCTCAAGAAGAAGCACGCCGCCTGACCCGGAGCGTCCCATGAAGAGACATCGCATCGCCTGGTTGCCCGGAGACGGCATCGGCAAGGAAGTCTGCGAGGCCGCGCGCATCGTTCTCGACGCCGCCGGATTCGACGCCGACTACATCCACGGAGACATCGGCTGGGAGTTCTGGTGCAAGGAAGGCGACGCGCTGCCGCAGCGCACCCTCGACCTGCTGAAGAACACCGACTGCGCCTTCTTCGGCGCCATCACCTCCAAGCCGGTGAAAGACGCCGCCAGGGAGCTTGCTCCCGAGCTGCAGGGCCGCGGCTTGGTCTATCGCAGCCCCATCGTGCGCATGCGCCAACTCCTGGACCTGTACGTCTGCCTGCGCCCCTGCCGCGCCTTCGCCGGCAACCCACTCAATTATCGCGACAACATCGACATCGTCGTCTTCCGCGAAAACACCGAGGGCATGTATGTCGGCGTCGAATTCCCCCAGGTCCCGGCAGTCTTTTTCGAGGAGCCGGGCATGGCCCGCATTCCGGCCGATGCCGCCATTTCCATCCGCAGCGTCACGCGCCAGGCGTCGCTGCGCATCGTCGAAGCGGCCTTCGAATACGCGCTCAAGAACAACCGCCGCAAGGTCACCGCGGTGCACAAGGCCAACGTCCTGCGGGCCACCGACGGGGTGTTCCTCGAGGCCGCCCAGGAAGTCGCCCGCTGCTACCCCCAGATCCAGTTCGACACCGCCAACGTGGACGCCATCTGCATGTGGCTGCTCAAGAACCCGGCCAGCTACGAAGTGATCGTCACCACGAACCTCTTCGGCGACATCCTCTCCGACCTCTGCGCCCAGATGGTCGGCGGCATGGGCTTCGCCTACAGCGGCAACATCGGCACCAGCTACGCCGTCTTCGAACCGACTCACGGCTCCGCCCCGAAGTACGCCGGCCTCCATAAGGTGAACCCCATCGCCACGATCCTCGCCGCCATGATGATGGTCGACTGGCTGGGCGAGCAGCCCACGGCTCAAGCCATCCACCGGGCCGTGGCTCAGGTGGTCGCGCAGGGCCAGGTGAGGACCTACGACATGGGTGGCTCTGCGTCCACCCTCGACGTCGCGCACGCCGTCGCCGCAACCCTCGGCGCTTAGCCGGCCGCGGCCGGCCCATCTCAATCTGGAAGACGCGCGCCTCTTGTGGGGCAGGCTTTCAGCCTGCGAGCCGGCTTTCCAGCCGGCTGCTTGTGCCGAGAATCCGTGTCGGATTCGGAGTACCTGGGGCGCATGAACTGCTCCCGCGTTTTCCAAACCTCCGCCGCCCTCGGCCCGGCAAACGCCGCAAAACTACCCCGCATCCACTGCAATTTCAGCGTGCACTCACCGTTGCTCAAATTTTCAATAAGTCCTTTAGAACACCGTAGTTACACGGTGAACAGGCAAAAAGACGCGTGTTAATGTTTCTAACTCCTTTGTTTGCAACAGATCCACCGTGACGCACGGTGCAGCGTGTTAATGTGGCGTCTTAATGTGCGCAAGTCCTTTGTTTGCCACACATCCACCGTGACGCACGGTGACGCGTGTTAATGTGCCTCAAAATACACGGTGAAATTCGCGTAAGTCCTTTGATTGCCACACATCCACCGTGAAGCACCGTGCACGCAAAAACCGCTGTTTTTACGGTAAAAACACGGTGAAATGCGGTGTTTTCACGGTAAAATCGCGATTCGCGCACGGTGAACGAGCGGTGGGAACGCTCGGTCCCGTTGTGCAGTCGTGCGTCGCCGACCGAACTTAACCGGGTCGGCGCACCCCTATTGGAGGCGGTCCGCGAACTGCTCCGGCCAGCGCAGAATCTTCAGATCCAGGCTCTTCGATTCGTTGGCCGCGAGCGTCACCTTCGTGCCCTTGCTGGCTATGGCGGCAAACACCTCCGGGTCCAGTAGCGAGTCATAGTCGAGATTTTCAAACGCGAAAGCGAGGTAGTCGCCCGGGCGGAGGTTTTTCAGTTCGTACCCGTTGTTCTGATTAAGCTGGGCGACGTGGCGCTGGGCGGAATCGCGCAAATGGGCGTCCGCCGCCAAAAGAACGACGGACGGCGAGCGCAGGGCCGCCTTTCGCTCTTCCGGTATCTCCACAGTTCCGCTCACCGCGGCGGAGTCCAGGCGGATCACAATCTTCAAGCCGCCCGCCGCGACTGCGGCGGCCTCTACCTCTTTGCCGTAGACATCCTCGCTGCCAATCAGGATCGATTTGACGTAGCCTTCGCCCGATTCCGGCCAGACATCCAAGATGTAATGGCCGGGGGGGATTCTGGACAGCGTCAGCGTGCCGTCCGGCTTGGCCTGAGCACTTGCCCCATAAGTGGGAGTGTCGCCCATGGGCCGCATGTAGACCGAGAAGTCTGCAAAGTCGAAGTCCTTCCGCTCGGAGCCCTCCAGGACAAACGCACCCTTGGTTTCCAGCGCCGGTTGGATCTGCAGCACGACGTTTTCCACGTCCGTGTCGCCCACGGCGACGGGGGTCTCAGCACTCTGCTCGAAATTCTGGGCGTCAGATTTGCTGGCTCTGGCGATGTATTGACCGGGCGGAACGCTGTCAGCCGCGAATGTGCCTTTTTCATCGACCATGAGACCTATGACGGCGACGGAGCCCACACCCGCGATAGTCACGTCCGCGGGCGTTAGCCAGGCGAAAGCTCGCCTGACTGACGAACCGCTCGCGTCGAGCACCTTCCCGGTTACCCTGACCACCTTCTCTTTCCGCAGTGCGATGTCCCGGCCGGAGAGTTCCTGCCCTGCCTGAACCTCGATTTTAACGGCTTGAGCGATTTCCGGCGCGTTGGGGAAATACGTGGGGACGAAGTCGGTTCTTGGGACGCCCGTCGCCGTTGACGGCCTCGCCGCTGCGCCCGGGCTTGCCAGTCTCCATCGCTGGTCGTCAGCCTTCAGATAATACTTGCCGGGCAGGATGTCTGTGAATCGGAACTCGCCGCGGTCGTTCGTTTGCTGCGGCCGGGGCCGGTTCCGCGAGATCGCACGGTAGGAACCACGGTAATACTCATAGCGCAGCAGCATCACGGAAACACCCTGCACCGGCTCGCCCTCGTCGTCGACCACCCGCCCGTTGATGATCGCCTGCGGGAGCAGTGAATAGCGCAAGTTCGTGAGCGAGTCGCCCGCGGCGAGCTTCAGAACGCGTGCCGACTGGCCGAAATACGCGCGGCTTGTCATGAAGCCCGGTTTGCGATGGACCAACTGGTAGTCCCCGGGGTCGATGTTCTCGATGCGGAACTTGCCCGCGGCATCGGTCACGGCGGAGTAAGCGCCCCCCATGCCACCCGGCTTGTCCTGCCCGTAAAGGCTGATTTCCGCCCGGCGGATGGGCTCTTTCGTCAGTTCGTTTACCACCGCGCCTTCGATGGACGCCTTCTTCGCGGTCTCCGCGGCAGTGGGCGTCTCCTGGGCGCAAGCGAGAACGGAACAGATGGCGAGGAGCAAACTCAGCTTGGACATGACCTGTTGATCCTCAAGCAGGCACGATGATCTGGAATCCAGGACGTCCCTTCCAACTCCCAGGTTGCTCGCCCGGGGCGCTATTAAGAACACTGATATCCGTCCTGACATCCCGGCCGCCATTCATTGTACGTCCACCCGCCTCCATCGGAGCCGTCAGTCTCATTGGTCCGTCCCGAGCCGGCTCTCGCCGGCCTGCCGCGGGAAGGGAACGCGCGCGTTTTGAAAGCGCGGATCGAGCGCGTGCAGCAGGGGCTGAATGCTGAAGTTTGGCACGTTTTCCCTCGTAACCTATTGATTCTTGGTTCAAAAAGTGCTAATTTTTGGCACTTTTTCGTTTTGGTGCAAGCGCCGCCCGGCCGCCAGACGGAGACTGTTTCCGGAGCCGCTTCCGTACCCCGCCGGCCGCGTCATGCCCCGCCGGGGCATTGTGAAAGGCTAGCCCGGTTGTTTCACCACGATCGCAGCGAGGCGCGATGAGAGGGCCCCAACATCAAACAATGCCACGAGGCGCGCGACCGTAGCCGACCGGAGGCGTACTTGACAGTACGTCGAGGAC
>JBEKHU010000078.1:0-8603 GCA_050012115.1 Bryobacteraceae bacterium
CATGCTGCGGCCCAGGAACGCCACCTTCCGGTTCATCTCAGCCGAAATGTCCAGAATCTGCTGCAGACGGTGGATCGAACTTGAAAAACAGGAGACGACAATCCGGTATTCGGCGCGGTTGAAGATCTCCTCGAAGCGCGGCATTACCGCCCGCTCGCTCGGCGTGTAGCCCGGCCGGTCGACGTTGGTCGAATCCGACAGCAGCAGCAGGACGCCCCGCTTGCCGTAGCTCGCCCGGGTGTGTAAGTCGAAAAGACTGTTATCGGTAGGGGTAGGATCTACCTTGAAGTCTCCGGTATGGATCACCACCCCCAGCGGAGTCGTGATCGCCAGTGCCACCGCGCTCACGATGGAGTGCGTGACGTGTATGAACTCGACCTTGAAGGGCCCGATCTCGACCACCTGCCCCGGCTTGATCCGGTTGAGCTTCACCTGGTCGAGCATCTCGTGCTCTTCCAGCCGCCGCTCCACCAGCGCCAGCGTAAACGCCGTGCCGTAGACCGGAATGTCGAGTTCGGTCAGCAGAAACGGCAGCGCGCCAATGTGATCCTCATGCCCGTGCGTCAGCAACAGCGCCCGTACAAACTCTTTGTTCTCTTCTAGATATGTGAAATCTGGCGTAACAATGTCGACGCCCATGAGTTCCGCGTCGGGGAACATCATGCCCGCGTCGATCACGATGATGTCATCCTCGTAGCGCAGCGCCAGACAGTTCATCCCGAACTCGCCCAGCCCGCCCAGCGGGATCACCTGCAACTTCTTGTCTGACATGACTATACGGCTTTCTGACCGGCGCTCCGGAAACTCTCAGGCTAACACACCGCCCCACGCCCCGCCCCGCTCAGGGGTGCGAAACCGCGTCACCCGCCAAAACGAAAGCCCGCCGACAGGCGGGCTTTCGTGAACCCCGGAAAACCGGGCTGATGTTCAGTGGGAGAAACAGATCGCATGGTCTCGCGACCACAAAACCTGTGTGTGCTTTGAGCGTAGACTCCCTCGGAAGCGAAGTCAAGAAGAAAAACCGGACTCTGAAAATTCCTTATAAGCCATTGATTTTAATAAGCTTTTTATGCTTGACAGCAAAGCTGTCTTTTGTTCTCATATCGCCCGCGGAAAGGCGCCGGGCTATATTACTTTCGCTTAATCTTCACCACCACGGGCACGAACAACACTCCCCAACGCGCCCGTTCTCGCTTCGCCCCAAGCCTTCCGACGACCGCGCTCCGGACCAAAAACGGGAGCAGGAACAATCGTTTACAGACGCCGCCCGTCGCCCCCTCTGTCCCCCGCCGCGCCAGCTATGCCGGCCGCCAGAACGGTTCGCCGGTCGGAATCCACTCAATCGGCACTTCCGGGATGAACGTCTTCAGCCACTGGGCGCACAGATTCATGCCCGGGTCCTCGGTAACTACGTGGCCCACCAGAATCATGCCTTTCTTCTGGCCGGCCGCGATCGTGTCCCGCGCATACTCGATGCCCTCCCACTCTGTCGCCTCTCCGCACACATATACATCGGCCTGCGGCAGCGTCCGGACGGCCGCCATCAGGCCCGCCGCCCCGGGGCTCAGCGAAACCCGGCTAACCCGGGACTGCGGATCGCCGATCGCCCGCAGCGTTCGCACCTTCAGCCGTTCCTGGATCGTCCGCGCCAGCTCACCCAGCGTCGTGGCCGGCAGTACGTAGTAGCGCTGGTCGCTCCCCGCCTGATGCTTGTCCCATCCCAGGAGCTGCGCCAGCCCGGTCATGATCGCGTCGGGTTGCCGCGCGTGCCAGTGGTCGTGGAAGCGCCAGATCACCAGCTTGTGCTGCTTGATGAACTCCATCTTGAACTTGTAGATCGGGTCGTCGGCCAGGTCCTTGGTCTCGTCCAGATGGTTATAGAACGTCGGCTCGTGCGACACGATCAGGTTCTTGCCCGCGGCGGCGGCCCGCTGCAGCACGTCCAGCGTCGCCATGAAGCTCGTGGCGATGCCGAGTACGGGCGTGTCCGGATCGCCGGCCTTGAACGTGTCCACCGTTTGTTTCCGCCACGGCACGCCGACGTTCTTCTGGATGCGTTCGATCGCCTCGCGGGCCGTCAGCGTGCCACTTCGCGCCGCCGTGGCTTCCGCGCCCGCCACCGCGACGCCCGCCAGCGCGGCCAGCTCTCTTCTCGTGATCTTGTTGGAATGCATGGAGGACCTCCGCCCGTTCTCCAGCATACTGGAACGATTCCCGCGACAGCACGAGCACAACCTGGAAGTTTCGTCCTGATTGTAGGGCGGCGCGATGAGAGGGCTGCAGATACAAGGAGCGCTTGCGGGACGACCGGAGGCGTACGGAGGTGTACGTCGAGGACCTCCGACCGAGCGCAACTTGAGTAGATGCGGCCCTATCGCGTGCCGTCGGGCCTGCCTACCCGTTCAGCCGCAGCACCGTCAGGCCGGGCTCTTCACCGTCCTTCAGGCCCCGGCGCCGGATCCACACCCCGATCACCGCAAAAAAGACGCCGCCGAAGAACACCGCGGCCAGCACCGCCCCGGTCAGCTCGATCGCCCCCACCAGCATCGCCCCGACGTTCACCGGCATATGCCGTTTGGCGCTCTCATACCAGGTGAACTCGAGATCCCACTCAATCGGATCGAGCAGCGCCTTGGCGGCTGCTGCGTCCACCGCATGCCCGGCCTCCGCCGGCACCACCGCCACCAGCGGCCCGGTGCGCTTCACCTGCCATCCCGCCAGTTTCCCGAACTCGGCCTCGTAGCGCTGCGCCACCTGCGGCGTCGGGTATTCGAAAATCACCAGCGGCATCTCGCCGCCGGGCGTTTGATAACGCGCCGCCTGCGCCTCGGCTCCATCCTCGAAACCGGCCACCGCGCCCGGCACCGCTGGCGCGAACAACTCCAGCGAATGCAGCCCCAGGATGTAGCGTTCCGAGTTGCGCCGCCGGTCCTTCTCGGGCAGATAGCCGATCAGCTTGGGTAATCCACCGCCCCCGCGCATCTGCGGCAGCCGCTTGTACAGCGCCGCCATCTCCGCCTCCAGCGGGCGCCAGCCTTCGAACACCAGCACGTAATTCTGATGCGCCGCGAACTGCGCCCCCGGCATCGTGGAGACCGTCGCCGCGCCGCGCGCCGGCACGGCCGTTTCCGGCCGCAGATACTCGTACCACGCCAGCGCCGCCGTGGCGTCCTTCAGCCGGTAGGCCGTCGCGCTGAACCGTCCGACCGGGCTCTCGTAGATCGCTTTTTCCGCCGCTTCGCCCCCGAATTCGGCCCACAACTGCGCCTCTGGCGGAGTCACCGGCGCCGCCTTCTCGCGCTGATGCTCGCGCCACTTCTCGGGCCAGATCGGCTGGGCCGGCGCAGCCTGCGCGGCCGCCCCGCACGCGAGCGATGCCAGAATCGCCAGCCAGCTCCACCGTGGAGCTGTAATGACTATTACCCTGCGCCGTGGCATTTCTTGTACTTCTTTCCGCTGCCGCACGGGCACGGGTCGTTGCGCCCGACCTTGTCCCCGCGGATCACCGGGCCCTCGCCCGTCTTGGTCCCGGCGCTGGCGTTCCCCGCCAGGATCGTCTGCATCTCCCTGTCTTTTTGACGCTGGATATTGCGGGTCAGGTCAATAAAAGTGGCCTGCGCGGTTTTCTTGTCTTCGCGGGGCACGGTCACGGCCTCTTGGCGCTCGCGCTCGCCGCCATCCTCGCCGCCGCCCCCACCCTCCTCGTCGGGCCAATCGTCCTCGGGCATCGGCACTTCGGGCATCTCGCCGCGCACCGGCTGCAGGAAGAACAGGAACCGCACCGTCTCATCCTCGATGCGGTCCATCATGTCCTGGAACAGCGTGAAGGCTTCCTTCTTGAATTCGACCAGCGGGTCCTTCTGGCCGTAGGCCCGCATGCCGATGCCTTCCTTCAGGTGGTCCATCGACAGCAGGTTGTCCTTCCACTGCTGGTCGATCCGGCTGAGCATCACCATGCGCTCGGTGTAGCGCATGATCTCGGCTCCGACCACGGCTTCCTTTTCGTCGTACCTGTGGCGCAGGGTTTCGAGGATCTGCTGTTCGATCTCGATGCGGCTTTTCCCGTAGACTTCCTTGGCCGGAACGCGCGCGCCGAACTGCGACGTAATGTCGGTCTCCAGCCCGGCCAGGTCCCAATGGTGCGGCCGCATGTGTTCCGGGCAGCGGATGTCGATCGCCGCGGCCACGATCCCATCCGCCATGTCGAGGATGCGCTCCTTCATGTCCGCGCCCTCGAGCAACTGGCGCCGCAGCCCGTAGATCGCCTGGCGCTGCTTGTTCATCACGTCGTCGTACTCCAGCACGTGTTTGCGCATGCTGAAGTTCTGCGACTCGACCGCCTCCTGCGCCCCCCGGATGCGCTTGCTGATCATGCCGCTCTCGATCGGCACGTCCTCTTCCATGCCCAGCCGCAGCATCAGCCCCTGGATGCGCTCGCCGCCGAACAGCCGCAGCAGGTCGTCCTGCAAGGATAAGAAAAAGCGCGAACTCCCCGGGTCGCCCTGGCGTCCGGCGCGGCCGCGCAACTGGTTGTCCACGCGCCGCGACTCGTGCCGCTCGGTGCCGCAGATGTGCAGCCCGCCGAGTTGCACCACCTCTTCATGCTCCGCCTCGCAGACGGCCTTGCAGCGGGCGTAGACCTCGTCCCAGACCGGCTTCGCCACGCGGTACTTGGTGCGCTCGCCGCGCGAGAAGTAGTAGAAATGCTCGTCCGCGGTGACCGTCTCGGTGCCCGGCGGCGGCGTTTCCACCAGCTTCTTTTTGAGGCACTCTTCCTGCGCCTGGTTCTCCGGGTTGCCGCCCAGCAGAATGTCGGTGCCGCGGCCGGCCATGTTGGTGGAAACCGTCACCTGGGCCTTGCGGCCGGCCTGCGCCACGATGTACGCCTCGCGCTCGTGATTCTTGGCGTTCAGCACTTCATGCCGCACGCCCATGCGCTTCAGGATCCCCGACAGCTTCTCCGACTTCTCGACCGAAACGGTGCCCACCAGCACCGGCTGCCCCTTCGTATGCCGCTCCTCGATCTCCTTGGCGGCGTTGCGCCACTTCTCCTCTTCGGTGCGGTAGACGATGTCGTTCAGGTCGTTGCGAATCATCTCCTGGTTGGTCGGGATGACCACCACGTCGAGCTTGTAGATCTTGCCGAACTCGGCCGCTTCCGTGTCCGCCGTGCCGGTCATGCCGGCCAGCTTCTTGTACATGCGGAAGTAGTTCTGGAAGGTGATCGTGGCCAGCGTCTGGTTCTCGCGCTCGATCTTCACGCTTTCCTTGGATTCGATGGCCTGGTGCAGGCCGTCGGACCAGCGCCGGCCAGGCATCAGGCGGCCGGTGAACTCGTCGACGATCACCACCTCGTCCTTGCCATCCTCCTCGTTCCATTTGACGAGGTAGTCACGGTCGCGCTTGTAGAGCACGTGCGCGCGCAAGGCCTGCTCGATGTGGTGCTTCCACTCCTGCGTCTCCATCGACCAGATGTCGGGCAGGCCGAGCAGTTTGGCAACCTTGTCGAAGCCCTCCTCGGTCAGCGCCACCACGCGGTGCTTTTCGTCCACCGTGTAATCGCCGGTGTAATACTTTTCGCCCGGTTCCTTGCCTTCGATCACCTCGCCGCGGATCAGGCGCGGGATGATCGAGTTGGCCTTGTAGTATTTGTCGGTCGATTCCTCGCTGGGACCGCTGATGATCAGCGGCGTGCGCGCCTCGTCGATCAGGATCGAGTCCACCTCGTCGACGATGGCGTAGTTGTGGCCGCGCTGGGTGCAATCCTCCAGGCGGAACTTCATGTTGTCGCGCAGGTAATCGAAGCCGAACTCGTTGTTGGTCCCGTAGGTGATGTCGCAGGTGTAAGAGGCCTTGCGCTCCTCGTCGTCCAGGCCGTGGACCACCAGGCCGACCGTCAGGCCCATGAACTTATAAAGGCGGCCCATCCACTCCGAGTCGCGGCGGGCCAGGTAGTCGTTCACCGTCACCACGTGCACGCCGTGGCCGGAGAGGCCGTTCAGATACACCGGCAGGGTGGCCGCCAGCGTCTTGCCTTCGCCGGTCTTCATTTCGGAGATCTTGCCGCGGTGGAGCACGATGCCGCCGATCAACTGCACGTCGAAGTGGCGCATGTTCAGCACCCGCCGGCCGGCTTCGCGCACCGCCGCGAAGGCCTCGATGAGCAGGTCGTCGAGGGTCGCTCCGTTGGCCAGTTTCTGGCGGAATTCCTGGGTCTTGGCGGCAAGGTCCGCGTCGCTCAACTCACGCATCGCGGGCTCGAGGTCGTTGATCAGCGCCACCAGCGGCTTGATGCGCTTGATCTCGCGCTCGTGCTTGGTGCCGAAGATTTTCGCCAGTACGACATCAACAATCATAGGGGGGAGTCATTTTGTGGAGAGACTCACTTCTATTCTAGCCTGCCTGGTTCGCGCCGCCCGTAAAGACACGCGCCGATATAGAGCGGGCCCCCAGCGCACCGCGCCCGGAACGGGCCATCGAAGTTTCCCGATCCAAGCATCTGAAGCAGTTGGCGCAAGTACGGTCGCAGCAGGCTTGCGGGGCGGGTCTACAATGCGGACGCCGCAGGGGCAGATGACTACAAATGAGTCACGGATCCAGGCAATGTGTTGATAAATCAACACTTACTACTGGAATTGACTAGTGAGTAGTCACTTGGACCTGACCTGAGGGCGAGTTACGGAGGAAAGCAGATGCAAGATCTGATGCACAAGAAGAACACCGGCGAGGTGGTGGATCCGGGCCATCGGCTGGCGCGGAGACAGGCTTTCGCGCGGGTGGCGGGGCGCTGGCGCGGCGGCCGATGCCGAAAGCCTGCGCCAGGTCTGGCAACACGAGCGATACCGCGCGTGGGCGATAGTTTCCAGAAACGCCGTTTACCGACAACTGGTGCAATTTCCGAGCGTTGCACAGGCCGGTCTTCATGATGACCGGGGGCCCGATCCGCAAGCAGACTAAGCCAGCCCGGCGAAGTTGTATGCGCCTCTCAGACCGAAAGCGGGTACGCGGCAAGGCGCGTCTGCGCTTGCTATCTCTGGGCCACAGGCTGATCCGCGGCCAATGCGGCGGCGGCGACCAGCGTGCCGGAAGCGGCGTCGGCCGCGCGCGCTTCCAAAGCCAAGCCACGGCCCGGATGTCCATCGGGACACCCAGCGAAAGCCCAGGCAGGGCTTCTGACATCCCACCACAGTGGCGGAATGACAGAGGCGCGTCATGCCAGCCGCGCTGCCGTTGCGGATCAAGGGAGGAGAAGATGCAACTCGCAGGATCAAAGGATGGCGACTAGGTGTATACTGACAGGCATCCGGCGGGATCTAGGATGGAAATCCCGTCTGAAGGCAAACGCTGGAGGAAGGAGTATGTTTCACTTAATCTGGTATGTTCTTATCGGGCTAATCTCGGGGGTCATCGCGAAATCGGTGATGCACGAGCACATGACGATCTTTTGGACGATCGTGCTCGGCATCATTGGATCGATCCTCGGCGGAGCCGTTACCCACATGTTTTCGCGCCCGACCAACGAACGATATCATCCCGCCGGCCTCATTTTTTCCACACTGGGCGCGATCCTGGTCCTCTTCATTTGCTATAAGCTGAAGATTCATTTGCCCCAGGTCAACCCGTTCTAGCTCATCGACGACTAACCTCGTATTCCGACAGGACGGTCACGTCTCGGGCTTATCGAGCCACTGGCCTACCTTTTTCACGCTAAGACTTTAGTGGCCGGCAGGCAATATCGGGCAACCGTTTTTAGTCCGCTGGCGTGAGTTGTGCTGGAACGGGCGCAAGAGGCGGGATGTATGCCGCATCCAAAGACGAGTTTCACCGGACAGTGAGCGATACTCTGGACAAGGGGAGCCACATGATGCCAGACGAAGATGAGCCTCCGAAGGCCAAGGGTAAAGTGGTGGCGCGGGTCTGTTCACAGTGTCGGGAGTCGGAGAAGTCCGTCTCCAGCCGATCGTTCGTTCGGCTTATGCATGGATAGAGTTCATGCCGCAACCAGTAGAAGCGGGCATGTTTGATCAATCGGCCACCCGTTTTCACCAGCCGCTGCTGCAAGCTGGTCAGCGACCAGTTCTCGATCTTCCTCGGCAGTACCAGCCGCCGCCACAGGTTCCCCAGGTTGTAGGCGATCAGGCTCAGCCACAGCCGCACCTCGTTGGACCGGAACCGATGGCAACTCAACCGCGTCATCTTGACGGCCTGCTTGCCTTCCTTGATCCACTGCTCCGCTGTGCCCCGCTTGTTATAGAACCGCACCACCGCCCGGCTTGGGAGAGCTAAATTGGTCACGATGAAGCCCACTCGCGGGAATAGCTCCCCCGCTTGATGCTCAACCTTCGCTACCACTCGCCGGGCCGTCTTCCAAGTCGCGGCCTGGTAGAGAAACCCCTTGTATTCGACCAACGGCTGGTGGCTGGGCCTCCCCACCGGGCGCGGCAGCAGTTCAGCAATATCTCGTTCCAGGTTGTCGTTGGAAGGAATCCGGATGGCATATTTCACGCCCCGCTCCTCCAGCGCTTCGTAAATCTCCGGCTTGGCAAAGGCGGCATCGGCCCGAAAGGCGACTTCCTTCCCTCTCTCCTGCTGGCGCTCGATCT
>JBEKHU010000079.1:0-8588 GCA_050012115.1 Bryobacteraceae bacterium
GATGCGGGACTGCAAGTGCCCGATGATATTACCGTGATCGGTGTCGACAATATTCGTTTCGCCGACTTGCTGCGAGTGCCGCTTTCCGGCATCGATCAGAACAGCTACCAGATCGGCGAGCGCACCGCACGCCTTGCGCTCAAACTGATTGAGTCGCTTAAACCATTGCGTTCAGCGCAGATTGTTCTTCCGATCCAGTTGGTGGCGAGAGACTCCACGCAGGCGCGCCTAGTTTCCGGCTCCTATCCGAAAAGTGTGATGGCACTTGAGGCCCTTTGGATGCTCGACGTTGTGAGCCAGCGCGGTTTCCGTGAGTGCGCTCAGCATCACGTATCCACGTCCAGCATCCCCGGCAATGTCGAAGGCGCTGGCTTCTTTGATTCTCTTGGAAGGATTGACGGATCGTCTGAGCGGTCGGAACTCGCTCTGGAAACCGAATCGGTCCAGGCTTCTCTGAAGTCCAGGGAAATCGGGCGTGCCAGGGGGTTGGTCGGGCCGCGCAACGACGCATCCCGCCATCATGGCAGGTAAGCAGTGTTATGGGGATCTCGCAACTCATTGATACAACACCGCTTATCCGCAATCACACTTTTGGGACAGGACCCCAGTTTCCCAGAGGCTCTTCCCGGCGAAATAGTCGTCGTTTCATATATGAAACTATATTTCACAAATGTTGACCGTGGTTTACAAGTTGTGTTAAAACCAACTAGCTTAGATATTCCATTCACGAAGGAGTCTCGCGTATGTTCTCGAAGTGGATTGTCGGCTGTATGTTATTGGTATTGTTGGGGCTGGCTGCAGTGCTCCGCGCCGACGTCACGGGTTCAATCAACGGGAGCGTGAAAGACGCCAGCAGCGCTGTTGCCGCGGATGTGGAAGTGACGGTGATCAACGTGGGTACCAATGCCGTTTTCCATGCGGTCACCGACTCCACGGGCGCGCACTTCTTACGCGGACTGCCGATTGGCGTCTACCAACTTTCCGTGGAACTGAAAGGCTTCAAGAAGTTTGTCGCCAATGATCTCCTGGTTCAGGTGGATAAGTCGGTTTGCGTAGATACCACATTACCGGTGGGCGACGTGGCGCAGACGGTGGATGTCTCAGCCGCAGGCGAAACGGTTGACACCCAGTTCATCACGTTGAAGAACGTAGTCGACCAGCAAAGGATTGAAAACCTGCCGCTCAACGGCCGCAATGCGACTCAACTGATGCAGCTGGTGGCCGGTGCCTGGTGGAGAGCTTCATGTTGCTGAACTACGCACGCTCCGACGAGACGGCAACGCCACCGGTAAAACGGAATCTCGCGCCGGTCGCGCGCCGAGTCGCGACGGTGGGTGTGGCAAGCGTCGTCGCGGGTGCGTTGTTGTTCGCCGCCGTGCACCAACGCGTCTCTTCGGGAAGATCGGATGGGTTCGGCGGCCGGAATCTGCGGTTTGGCCCGAAGGCCGATTGGCGGATCGCGCCGCTGCAACGCGACCGGATACACCCATAATGGAGGGCGGCGGGCAAACACACGATGGGGCGAATTGGTTCGATTCGGAATCGGCGGCGCCTCGGGTGCGGCGTCGTCCTGGGCGCGATGTTGTGCGCGGTCAGCGCGGGCAGCGGGCGGCTTGTCTTGCGCGCCTACGCTCCGCCTGTTGGAGGTCGACTCGCGCCGATTACGGTCGACTATCCGGCCGAAGGGGCCCTCTTTCCACCCGACCTGACCGCTCCGACGCTGCTCTGGCGCGATGCCTCCCGCGACGTCTCCGGCGCTGTCATGCGCTGGCACATTGAGGTGTCGTTCGCCGATGGCAGCGGGCGGATCGAATTGGAATCGGCAGGCGAACCGATACGCCTCGGCCCAATCGATCTACGCTGCGTCTCGGCAACGAACGAGCTGCCCCGGCTCACCGCCGAGCAGGCCGCCGCGCACACGTGGAAACCGGACCCTACGACGTGGGCGACGATCAAAAAACATTCGGTGGAGCAAGCGGCGACGGTCACGATCACCGGGCTGCGCGCGGAGCGCCCTGTGTCACGAGGTCAGGCGACGCTGCGCACCTCGCGCGACCCGGTCGGCGCACCGATCTTCTATCGTGACGTGCCGCTGATGCCGTCGGAGGGCGAGAAGGGCGTGATCAAACCGCTTTCCGCGCAGGCGGTGCGGCTGATCTGCTGGCGGTTACGCGAGGTCGGCAGCGAAGAGAGTCGTGTGCTGATCGATAGCTTTCCCACCTGCGCCAATTGCCATTCGTTTTCCGCCGACGGCAAAACGCTTGGCGTGGACGTGGACGGCCCGCAGAACGAGAAGGGGCTGTACGCGCTGGTCGCGGTTCAACCGCAAACTACGATTCGTACCCAGGACGTGATCGAGTGGAGCACGTTTCGCGGCAAGCTCGGCGGCAAGTTCCGCGTCGGCTTCATGTCGCAGGTCTCGCCCGACGGCCGGCACGTGGTGACTATGATTAACGACCCCGGCGCGGAGAGCCGCCAGCGCATGGGCGACGTGCGTAACAAATATTACGCGACCAACTTCAAGGACTACCGCTTCCTCCAGGTTTTCTACCCGACGCGCGGGATTCTGGCCTCATACAGCCGCGAAAACGGACACTTGCAGCCTCTGCCCGGCGCCGACGACCCGCGCGAAGTGCAGACCGGTGGCGTGTGGAGCCCGGACGGCCGGACGATTGTGTTCGCTCGCGCTCCGGCAAAGGATCCGTACGCCGCGGGCCAACCACTGGCTCTGCACGCCAACGATCCGAACGAAACGCAGATCCAGTACGAGCTGTACCGCGTGCCCTTCAACGGCGGCCGCGGCGGCCGGGCCGAACCGATCGCCGGCGCCTCGGCCAACGGCATGAGCAATTCGTTTCCCAAGATCTCGCCGGATGGCCGCTGGATCGTGTACGTGCAGGCGCGTAACGGGTTGCTGATGCGTCCGGACAGCCGGCTCTTCATCGTGCCGGCCGCCGGCGGGGTGGCGAGGCGCATGCGCTGCAATACGCCGCTGATGAACTCGTGGCACAGTTGGTCGCCCAATGGCCGCTGGCTCGTGTTTTCGTCCAAGAGCCGGTCGCCCTATACGCAGATGTTCCTTACGCATGTCGACGAGAACGGCAACGACACCCCGGCGGTGTTGATCGAAAACGCGACCGCCGCCAATCGCGCGGTGAACATTCCAGAGTTTGTGAACATCCCACCGGACGGGTTGCTAAGGATCGAGTCGCCCGCAACCGAGTTCTACCGGCTGACCGACCTGGCGCGGGAACTGGGCCAGCAGGGCCGGCACACGGAAGCCATCCAGGAATGGCAGCGCGCCTTGGCGTTGCAGCCCAATGACGCGGGGGTGGAAGGCAACTTAGGAGTGGCGCTTGCCAAGACGCAACGAAGCCGCGAGGCGCTTACGCATTTGGAGAAAGCGCTCGCGTTGAACCCGCAGGATGCGCTGACGCACAGCAACCTGGGCGGAGTGCTCGCCGGGCTGGGACAGGTTGACGCGGCCATCGCGCACTTCCGGAAGGCGCTCGAGATCGCGCCGAACTCGGCGAGCGCCCATTACAACCTGGGCATGGCGCTCTATACCGGGCGCGGCGACGCAACCGGCGCGCTCGCACAGTGGCGCGCGGCGCTGCGGCTCGATCCGGATTCGGTTCCGGCGCTCACGCGCACGGCGTGGGTGCTGGCGACGTGCGCCGAGGCGGGAGTCCGCGCGGGCGCGGAGGCGCAGCAACTGGCGCGGCGGGCGACACAGTTGTCCGGCGCGCGCGACGCGGAGGCTCTCGATGCGTTAGCCGCGGCCGAGGCCGAAAACGGTCACTTCGCGGAGGCCGCCGGCCTGGCGCGCCAGGCGCTCGAAGTCGCCACGAAGGAGCGCGATGGGCAGCTCGCGGAGTCCATTCGGAGGCGGATCGCACTTTATGAAACGGAAAGACCCTTTCGGGAACGGCGTCCAGCGCCCGCTCCGGCCAGCGGACAGTGAGAGGCACGGGGACAATTCCGGCGCGGCGATGTGGCATGAGGAAAGGCCCACAAACTGCTCGCAAGCTATTGATTATTCATATTATTCTTTGGATGCAAGCATTGGAATCAACCCGCCGCGGCAATTCCAGTTTGTGGGTTTTTCCCACCCATCCCCGATTCGTCGACAAGTATTGACAGCACGTCGTTTCAGAAGTATACTGGCAGCACTCAATTTTTTCTTATGTTTCACATGTGGAACACAAATTTCATTTCGTAACAAATCACTCCAGCTCTCTGGAAACCCCCAGAAGGCTGGAGGTATGAGGCAGGCCCGCAGAAGGCCGAGTCGCTCGGCGGCGGGCAGTCGATGGATTGTCGATGGGGAAGGGGTCGGCCGGGGCATTGGGCTCCGGACAGGGCCGATTGAGATGGGCGAGTGGCTGGGGAGGCGACGCCCACGTCAGGGTCGCAACGGGAGTGATCGCCGGGGGGAAGGCGCGCGGGTGACGGGGATGGAAGGTTGTTTATTTCGCTGTGAATTTGGGGCGAATTCCGGCATCGCTGTGTCGCGCAAAGCTTCGGAGGCGTTCGTGGAGTCAAGCAGCGGCGGACGAAAAGTGGTCCCGCCATTACCGTCCATGTGTTCGACACGCCCGACGTGAGGGTCGCAACCAGTTCCGACAGCCAGTTTTGCAACTTGGCAAATACAATTCAGGAGAGTTCGATGAAGACACTCAGCAAGACAACTTGTTGTTTTCTCATGCTCGCTTCGTTTGGTGCGTTCGCCCAGGAATTTCGCGCAACGATCTCGGGTGAAGTTACGGATCAGACCGGAGCTGTAGTAACCGGGGTGAAGGTCGTAGCCCTGAGTGTAGAGAGGAATATCCCTTACGAGGGCGTCACGAACAGCGTCGGACGCTACATGATTCAATTCCTGCTGCCGGGCAAGTACACGATCCGGGTGGAACAGCCCGGGTTCAAGAAATTCGTGCGGCAAGGCGTCGAACTGCTCGCCTCCGACAAAGCGGCGCTCGATATCAAGCTGGAACTCGGAACCATGGCCGATAGCATCACTGTCACCGGCGAACTGTCGGCGTTGCAGACCGAGACGGCCACCCGGCAGGCCACGGTCGAAAACAAGATCCTGGAGGACGTGCCTTCGGGCGGGCGCAACCTGTACGCGCTTGAGTACAACGAACCCGGCGTGGCGAAGGCCAACACTTACTGGGGCTCGATGGAGCTGTACGCCATCGGCAACGAGAACTGGGTGGTGATCAGCGGCGGCGTGCGGGGCGAAAACGAAACCGTGCTGGACGGCGTATCGAACACCAGGAGCGACCGCTACGTGACCTTCGTGCCGAATCTCGCGGCCACGCAGGAATTCACGATTCAGACCAACTCCTACGACGCACAGTTCGGACGCGTGGGCGGCGGCGTAATGCTGGTCAACCTGAAGTCAGGAACCAACTCGCCGCACGGCCAGCTCTACGACTACTTCAAGAACGACAAGCTCGACGCGGGCGAGTGGTACAACAACGCCTCGGGGCAACAAAACGTGCCGTTCAAGAACAACACCTATGGCTTTGAATTTGACGGGCCGGTGTACGTCCCGAAAGTTTTTAACGGCCGGAACAAAGCGTTCTTCATGATCTCGCTGGAAGGACTGCGCGAGCACGACCCGGGCAACTATTCACTCACCAACACGATCCCGCAGGCGGAACAGTTGAAGGGCGACTTTTCGCACCTCTACAACGATTCCGGCAACCTGGTCACAATCTACAATCCGTTGACGACCACGCTGGGCTCGAACGGCACCTACCAGCGCACGCCGTTCTCGGGCAATGTCATCCCGGCGTCGATGATCAACGCGGTGGCTTCCAAAGTGGCGTCTTATTGGCCAGCCCCGAACCTGCCGGGCATCGGTCCCAGCATGAAGTACGACTACGTGAAGGTGCTGCCGGCGACGAACGGGTACGATTCATGGCTCGGCAAGATGGACTACGTTTTCACCGACAAGAGCCGCGTTTCGTTCCACTACGGCCAGACGCCCTGGCTCGAGTACGACAAGCTCGTTTGGGGCACGAATGCGGCCGAGCCGAGCCCCGAGTGGCCTACGACGCGCGTGGGGCGAACCTGGGCCGCAGATTGGACCTACACGCTAAACCCGACCATGGTGTTCGATCTGCGCGCCGGGTTGACACGGTATGAAGGCTTCAGCGGCAGCACGTTCGGTTTCGGCTTCAACCCTACGACGCTGGGCTTTCCGAGTTCCCTGGTGTCGCAATTCACCACATTGTTGTTCCCGCGATTCAATATCGGCAGCTACACTCCGCTCGGCGCGAACGGTTCCAGCTACGTGACAGACGACGCTTATAGCCTGCAACCTAGCTTTAGCTGGAGCTACAGACGGCATTTCCTGCACCTTGGCGCCGAGATGCGCCGTTACAACGACAACAGTATCGCTACCGGTGACGCGAGCGCGGTGTACAACTTCGACCAGAGCTGGACGCAGGCGAACCCGTTACAAGGCGACAACATCTCGGGCAACGCCTTCGCGTCGTTCCTGCTCGGCTACCCTTCCGGCGGCTACGTGGACAACAAAATCTACACCGCGTTCCGCTCGTACTATTACGCCCTGTTCGCGCAAGACGACTTCAAAGTCACCTCGCGCCTGACGCTCAATCTGGGTTTGCGTTGGGATTATGAGACGCCGCGAACCGAACGCTACAACCGCATGGTCCGCGGGTTTGCGTTTGATCAGGCCAGCCCGATCACCACGGCAGTGGAGAACGCGGCCGGGGTGTCGAACTGCCCGGCCTGCGAGGCCGGCTTGACGGGTGGACTGTTGTACGCCGGCACGAGCGGCGACCAGCGCTATGCCTTCATTCCGCACAAGCGGAACTTCCAGCCGCGCGTCGGCGTGGCCTACCGCTTGACTTCAAAGTTCGTCTTCCGCGGCGGCTGGGCGCTGAGCTACCTGGGCCAGAATTCGAATGGTCCGCAGACCGGTTACAGCACGCAGACGCCGCTTGTGTCGTCCCTGAACGGCGGTATCACGCCGGCGGTGTCGCTGAGCGATCCATACCCCGGCAGCATCTACCCTAACGGGCTGCTGAAGCCGATCGGTAACAGCCAAGGCCTCTCGACGAATCTCGGACAGAGCATTTCGTTCCAGTACCTCGATCGGCCGCTGCCCTATTCGCAGCAGTATTCGGCGGGCTTCCAGTATGAACTCCTCAGAGGCTGGGTCGTCGACGCCTCTTATGTCGGCAACCAGACCAAGCGACTGCCCATCAGCCTCAACCTGAATTACATTCCGACGAGCGTGCTGAACAGCCTACCGATCGACCAACGGCCGGCCTACTTCACACAAAACGTAACAAACCCGATGGCCGGGAACTTGCCGAATTCGAGTTACAACGGCACGACCATCCCGCTGCAGCAACTGCTGGTGGCCTATCCGCAATACAGCCAGGTGACAGAGACCGACGTCCCCATCGGCAACCAGCGTTACGACGGCTTGCAGTTGAAACTGAATCACCGTTTCTCGCAAGGCTTCACGTTGACGGTATCCTACACCAACTCAAAGAACCTCCAGCGCCTCAACGTGCTGAACGCCCAGGACGTGAATCTGCAGAACATCCTGAAAACTCCGCTGGAAAAGCACCTCACCCAGTACGATGTGCCCCAACAGTTTTCGCTCATGGGCACCTACCCTCTGCCGGTGGGCCGCGGCCGTCATTTCGGAAGAAGCATGAACAAGTGGCTGGATGGCGTGGTCGGCGGCTGGACCGTGGCCGGCGGATTCAACTCCCACTCCGGCTTCGCGATCCCGTTCCCGAACGCGGCGCCCTTGGTGGCCAAGAGCGCCTCGTGGAGCGACTCACAACGAGACACCGCCGCGCGTCTGAACGGCGATCCGCAGTACGACGTCTCCAACGACATCTACTTCAACACGTCGATCTTCCCGCGAACGGCGCAAGCTCCGTACACACTGCGTACATTCCCGACCGTGTTCCCGGATGTGCGCACCAAGCCAATGAACATCGCCGACGTCTCCTTATACAAAGAGTTCAAAATCAAGGAGCGGGTCCGCTGGCAGATTCACGTGGACGCGCACAACATTGGCAACTTCCCGTGGTTCGGACAATACGACACCTTCACCAGCGACGTTACTGACCCATTCTTCGGACACCTCGTTAACGATGAGGGCAACGAGCAGCGCATCGTCGTTCTGGTGATGAAAATCGTCTTCTGATGCGTGATTGATCAAGCACCCGTGGCAAACGGTGCTGGCGTGAATTCCGCGCTAGACGCGAACCGCAACGCAGCGGCGTTTGCCACGGAGCTGTCCAATTGCGCCCCTCGTCCCTCGTGTCGTCCAACGCGCAGGACTTTATTTTGAGAGGCCCCCCAAACTTATGTCCATCGCATCGACGCGTTTTCTCGAAATTTCCCTGCTCGCCGCCGCGACGAGCATCTCCGCGGCGAACTTCCCGCCCGCGCCCGACACGCCATTCGTTCAGGAGTATCGCGACGAGATCGCGTACCCACCGATCCAAAACGCCAGTCAAGCGCGAGCGATCGCGGTGGACAACGATGGCGGAGTGTGGCTCGCCGCGAAAGCCGGCGTGTTTCACTAT
>JBEKHU010000080.1:0-8584 GCA_050012115.1 Bryobacteraceae bacterium
GTGACGCTCACTGGGCTCGTCGAGCCGCCGGCGGCGCCGCTGAAGCCAGTGAACGTGTAACCAGTCTTGGGGGTAGCGGATACCGCGACCACTGTCCCCTTGTCGAAGAAGCCGCCGGGGGTGACGGTCCCGCCGCCAAGCGGGTTCACTGAGGTAGTCAACAGGTACTGCGGGGTCAGCCGGCGCACCACGTTGACGGAGTCGTCGGCGACATACAACCGGCCGGCGGCATCGCCGGTCATGCGGCCCGGTATGAGCTGGGCTGAAGTGGCAGGTCCGCCGTCTCCGCTGTAGCCCGGACCCAGTTCGTGATTCCCGGCGATGGTTACCAGTCGATCCGAGCCATGCCGGATGCAGCGAATCAAAACGTCGTCCACGATGAACAGATCGCCCGCCGCATTGAGCCAGACGTCACTAGGCCACGACAGTTGGGCCGAAGTCAGTGGCCCATCGTCGTTCCAGCCAGGCGTGCCGGTGCCGGCGACCGTCGTGATCGTCATGAACGGATCATTGAGATCGACCTTGCGGACGGCGCCGTTGTTGGCATCAGCGAAGTACAGCACAGTACGCGCCGCGTCAACCGCCACGCCGTACGGCGTGTTCAACAAAGCAATCAGGTTCGGGTCAGGAGATTGTGCCGGGCCATCTCTGTACCCGTAAATCAAATTGCCATCCGCGTCCATCTGGCCGCCGGCGATGTTGTGGATGATCCCGTCGGTCGTTACGCCCACTACCCGGTTGCTGCCATAGTCCGCTATCCCGATGTCGCCGACTGCATCGATGGTGATCCCAACCGGGCCATACAGGTGTGCTGTGGTCGCCAGAATCGAATCCTGAAGGTCCGGCAATTGGGTCACGGGATCGACATAACTGCAGTCCCCGGTCCCGGCGACGTCGGTCAGGACGCCGCCCGAATCGACCTTGCGGACAACGCAGTTGCCCATTTCGGCGAAGTAGAACGAACCTGAACTGTCCGTCACGATCCCGTCGGGCGTGTTGAGGTAGCAGTTTGTCGGCACGCTGCACGCCTGGTAGGGGCCTTGGATTCCGACACCGGCAACGGTGGAGATCAGCCCGGAGTTGTTGACCTCGCGGATCCGCGACGTGAGTCCCTCTGCGATCAAGAGTTCGCCGGACGGCTTGACGGCCACGCCATTCGGACGGTTCAGGAAAGCCTGGAGGGCCGTGCCCTCCGGACCCAGCGAGCCGGCGTACAGGGTGAACGTCGGCGTCTTCCCGTGGGAGACCCGGCCGATGGAGTTGGCGCCCCAATCCGCGATGTATACGTCGCCTTGCCGGTCAACAGCCAACCCCTGGGGCTGGGCCATTTTGGCGCTGCGGGCGGGTACGGGGCCGGCCTGATAACCGAAGGTGCCGTCGCCGGCGTAGGTGTCGATGATGCCGGTGGCGCGCCACACGACCCGAACAACTAGGGACGCGGAGTCCAACAGGTAGAGGTTATCGTTCCGGTCGAAGGCGATGGCGCGGACATCGCTTGAGAGTGTCGCCGCCGTTGCCGGCCCGCCATCTCCGGAGTAACCGCACTGAACGGGGGGAAGGGGGGCCGTCCCGGCATACGTGGAGATGATGCCAGTGGTGTGATCTACGCGGCGGATGGTGCAGGCGCCCTTGTCGATCACGTACATGTCGCCGCCGCTGTCGAACGCCACTCCGAAAGGAGAGCGCAGCCTCGCTTCGGTGGCCAGTCCGCCATCGCCGTACGGAGGAAGCGGTGTGCCCGATGGCAGTGCAGGCGGTGGAGCCGTGCCCGCAACGGTTGTTATGAC
Organism: Bryobacteraceae bacterium; assembly: GCA_050012115.1. Taxonomy (GTDB): domain Bacteria; phylum Acidobacteriota; class Terriglobia; order Bryobacterales; family Bryobacteraceae; genus CAIVVT01. Next base: position 1,788 of record JBEKHU010000080.1, read on the forward strand.
TTGAGTCGCGGCGTCCACGCGCCGGACTCGCATGTTGTTGGTGTCCGCGATGTACAGATTCCCGGCGCTGTCCACGGTGATTCCACGCTGCAGCCGGAGTTGCGCCGCCGTCGCGAGTCCGCCGTCACCGCTGTAGCCGCAGGTCCCGTTGCCGGCGTAGGTCGTGATGACCTGCGTGACGTGATCCACTTTGCGAATCACACAACTGTTCCACTCGGAGATGAACATGTCGCCGGCGGCATTGAAGGCCGGGTAGCGCGGGGCGTTCAGCCCGGCCTGGAGGGCAGGGCCGCCGTCGCCACTGTAGATTGCCAGCCCGTTTCCAGCAACCGTGTGAGTATTCGTCGTGCCTTTGTCGATCCGCTTCACCTTGGCCTGATTGACCACGCCGACATAGAGGTTGCCCGCGCTGTCGAATGCTAGGCCCTGAGGCGAACTGAAGTATGTGGAAGTCGCGGGCACGTTCTCGGGCGCGGGCGTGCCGGCGATTGTTTCGATGCGATAACGATCCTGGGCGGCGGCAAGGCAACCCAGAAGAAACAGAGTGAAAGTGAGGTGTTTGACCATCACCGAATCCTCCTCGACTGTTGACAAATCCCAGGGAGGCTCCGCGAAGGCGGGGTGTCCAAATCCTCGGGCATTCTATCGAAAGATACCCAGAGAGTCAAGGGTCTTAGTGTCTGAAACGGTACTCAAACCTCTGATTTGTTGGAGAGGCGAATGGAGGTCCGGCGGTGTCTGCGCCGCGCGAAGCGGCGCTATCGGATCCCCATGGTGCGGTTGACTGGATTGCGCGTGCGCCAGCAATCGCGCGACTTGCGGCTCCCCTGCCCCGGTTGCCAATTCTCCACGGGAAGGAAGCGTCCGACGGCCGCACTGGCCGGCGCGCGTGGGGTGCGCTCGCTAGCTCCGGGTCGTACGAAGCTATTACACAAGTCTTACGTGGCGGCGGCGGAGCGGTTGATACCTTCAAACTATAAGGTTGTCCTCAGAGGGGCGACTCGAATTCCGCAGGCGAGGACTGGCTTGACCATCAACTCCGCTCCGATCACCATCGACACCGCAGCAAGCGTCAAAGACGCCACACCCATTGGCAAGGGCAGCGCACCGTTCATCAGACGGGATGGCGTCAACTGGGTCACGGTAGTGGCCTTCAGCGCGTTTCACATCGGGGCCGTGGCGGCGCTGTTCTTCTTCAGTTGGCCGGCGTTCTTCACTGCGCTGGGGCTGTACTGGCTCGCGCTCAGCCCGGGCATCGGCATGGGCTACCACCGGCTGCTGACGCACCGCGGCTACAAGGCGCCGCGCTACGTCGAGTACTTCCTGGCGGTTTGCGGCACGCTGGCGCTGGAGGGCGGCCCGATTTCGTGGGTGGCCACGCACCGCGTCCATCACCAGTTCTCCGATCAGGACGGCGACCCGCACACGCCGCGCGACGGCCGCTGGTGGGCGCACATCGTGTGGATGCTGGTGGGCGACCCCACACATGCCGACGCCGTCACCTCAGCGCGCTACGCGCCCGACCTGGCCAAGGATCCGTTCTATGTCTGGCTGACGCGGTGGCACTGGGTCCCGCTGACCATCAGCGGACTGCTGCTGCTGGCCTTCGGCGGCATCCCGTTCGTGCTGTGGGGTATCTTCTTCCGCGTCACCGCGGGCCAGCACGTCACCTGGATGGTCAACTCGGTCACCCACATCTGGGGCTCGCGGCGGTTCGCCACGCGCGACGATTCGCGCAACAACTGGTTCGTGGCGCTGCTCAGCTTCGGCGAAGGCTGGCACAACAACCACCACGCCCATCCCGTCTCGGCGCGGCACGGCATGGTGTGGTACGAGTTCGACCTCACCTACCAGACGATTCGACTGTTCGAGAAGCTGGGCCTGGCCAAGTCGGTCAAAGTGGCTCGACTGGAGCCGGCCGGCCAGCCAGCCAGCGCCCGCCAGGCGGCCTGAGCGAGGCGCGACAGGGCCGCAGCCACTCGACGCCCGTCGTCCCCCGCGCTGGTCGTCTTATCAATCCCCGTCGTCTCGTTCATGGCGCTTCGATTGCTCCCCGGCCCTCCAAAATCGCAAGGGGTTGCGATTGCGATTCTTTAAAATCAATCACTTGCAGGAAATTCCGAAACACCATTTCGGTTCTGCCCTCCTCTCGCCCGCTTCCGGACGCCCCGTGCCGAGATCAATCCACGGGCGCGGTCAAGGGCAGATCGGGGAGCATGTTCGCAAGTGGTTGATGGGCTTGGGCGAGATCATTTCGGGAGCGCTTTACCGCCGCCTGCGCCGCCTGCCGGAGGGCGCGCACCGGGGGAGGGAGAAGCCGTTCCGCGGCGACTGGCTCAGCTCCTCCCACCGCCCTTGGAAAACGCTGGCGCGTTTCCCGCATTCCCCCAGGCGCGAATTCGAATGATGAACCGAGGCTGAACCTCAAGCTCGAGGAGAGTCCCCGTCAACGCGCCGGGGCGAAGGCGGGCATCCAGAAAAGATCAAATCAAGGCGCCTGGTCGCGCGCGCAACGGCAGCCGAACTCGAAGACGCGGAGATGGGGAGCGTATTTGAAGCGGTCGGAGACGCGCAGGCTGCGCGGATTGAAGAACCAGGAGCCGCCGCGCAGGGCGCGCAGCGTTCCGGAGGTCGGTCCGGGCGGATCGAGCGCGGCGCCCTGCTGGTAGTAACCGGCGTCATACCAATCCGCGACCCAGTTCCAGACGTTGCCGAGGGTGTCGTAGAGCCGCCAGGCGTTGGCCTTCTTGCGGCTCACGGGGTGCGGACCGTTGCCGTTGGCGTAGAGGCGCTGGGCGTAGTGCTGGCGGTCGGAGGCCCACAATGCGGTGGTGTCGAGGGGCGAATTACCGCTGTTGTCGCCGAACCAGGCGATCTGGTCGAGGCTACCGTAGCGCGCCGCGGAGGCGCCGGCGCGGGCGGCGTATTCCCACTCCGCTTCCGTGGGCAGGCGGCCTCCGGACCACTCGCAGAACTCGCGGGCCTCGTCCCAGGTCAAGGCGACGGCCGGCAGCGAATCATCGCCGCTGGTCTCGTTGAGCAGGCGGCCGAAGTTGTCCTTGCCGGGGAGCACGGGTTTGCCGCTGGCGGAACGGAACTTCTTCCAAGCCGCCACGGTGACCGAGGTCTGACCCATCCAGAAGCCGCGGGTGATACGCACGCCGTGGGCGGGCTTTTCGTCATTCGAGCACTCGCCGTCGCCATCCGAGCAGCCCATCATGAACTCGCCGGCGGGAATCGAGACATAGTTGAGGCCGTCGGCGGCGTTGAGGCGCACCGATCCGGGCGTCGGGGCCGCTGGTTTCGGCTTTTGGGGGGGGGCGGGCTGCGCGAGCGGAGCGGGGGTGGCTTGCTTTGACGAAGGCGGGGCTTTGTGAGGCGCGGGCTCCGATGGAGCGGGCGGGGGCTGGGACGGGGGCGGCACGGCCTCGGGTGGCTGAGCGGTGGCGGATGGGGCCTTCTGCTCAGGAGGCGGAGCGGGCGTGGGAGAGGGCTGGGGCTGAGCGGGCGCGGGCGAGCGGGCGATCAGAGAGCGCGCCTCAGCCCAAGCAGGGCCGAGAAAACGCGGCACAAGGAACCAGCTCGCCACCGCCAACACGACGATCAGAAGAAGCGACAACAGCACGACCGGCAGTTTGCCGCTGGGGCGCGGTGGCGGCGGAGCGGGCGGTTGCCAGCCAGCAGCAGGAGCCGCAGGCGCGGTTGGGGGCGGGCCGGGGGGCGGGGTGTAGACGACCGTGTCCAAGAATTCAGGGACAGGGCGAGGCCGGGGCGGGGCGGAGGTCTTCCCTTCACTCGCCGGGAGCGAGGACGCGCCGGCTGCCGGGGACGGCGTGTAGACGGCCGTGTCCAGGAACTCCGGGACGGCGCGCGGCGGGGATGGCGGCGGGGCGGATGTCTTGCCCTCAGCGCCCGGGACCGAGGGCGCGGCCGGAGGGGCAGAGACGGGCACGGAGGCAGATGGAGGCCCGCCGGCCCACGGGGGTTGAGGAGGGGTGGACGTCTTCCACTGATAGTCGGAGACGGAAGGCGTAGCCGGCGGCGCGGGGCTGGGGCCGGTTGGCGCGGATGGAGCCGGCGGGCGGGGCGGGAGCGCGTCTTCCGGGGGCGGTTCTCCGATCAGGGTGGCGCGCAGCGAGCGCAAGGCGGCAGCCATCTCCTCACCGGACTGGTAGCGGCTTTCGCGGTCGGAGGAGATGGAGCGCATGACCATCCGGACAATGCTTTCGTTGAGGTCCGGACGCGCATCGGTGATCGGCCGGGGGGCCTGCTGGAGCCGGGCGATGAGCACGCCCATGGGCGTGGGCGCGGTGAAAGGACGGGTCCCGCTCAGCATTTCGTAGAGAACCAAGCCCACGGAATAGAGGTCCGAGCGGGGGTCGAGCTGGCTGCTGGGCAGTCCCATGGCCTGCTCGGGGCTGGAGTACTCGGGGGTGCCGAGGGCGAAGCCGGTGGGCGCGGTGAGCATGCCGGTGACTTGCATGTCGGCCTCGGCGGCCACCTTGGCGATGCCGAAGTCGATGACCTTGACGTGACCGCCGCCGGTGTCCGGCGAGGGATCGGCGGAGACGAGGATATTCTGCGGCTTGACGTCGCGGTGAATGACGCCGCGGCGGTGGGCGAAGGCGAGGGCGTCGCAGACGCGGGCGGCGATTTCGAGGGCGCGCCGCGGCGGCAAGGGGCCGCGGTCGAGGAGCTCGCGCAGGCTGGGACCCTCGACGTATTCCATGACGACGAAGGGGAAGCCGCTTTCGGCGACGTCGATGTCGAAGACCTCGACGATGAAGGGGTGGCGGAGGCGGCGAACGAGCTGCGCTTCGGCCAGGAAGCCCTTGACGAACTGCGGGCGCGAGTCGAGCAGGAGTTTCAGCGCCTGGACTTCATCGAGCAGAACGTGGCGGGCGCGATAGACGACGCCCATGCCGCCACGGCCGATCTCGCCCAGGATCTCGTATTTACCGCGCAGGACGTCGCCGGGTTGCAGGTCGCTCATGGCCGCGGGCCTCCGAGGGATGGAGGAAGTGAGACCAGAGTAGCAGACCGGGAGGCGGATGCACGCCGCGGCGAATCGAGAGGCCAAACCCAAACTACATTCGGACATGCACTCCGCGCGAACGGCATGGCCAGAGGCTATGGAAATGCCGGGCCGTGGAAGCCATGGAAAACCGCAGAGCGGTTTTCCACTGCTCCCACCTCCCTTGGAAATCGCTCAGGCGATTCCCACATTCCCACAGCCGCGACGAATTCCAGTTCTCATCCCAAATGAACGGAAGAAGAGGAGATCCGGCAAAGGCAAAGCCCAGTTCTGCCGGCTCATTCGTGGATCAGAAGATGTTCAGTACGATCTTGGCGGGGGTCAGCGCGCGGCGGCGGGGCTGGCCAGCGCGGCGAGAATGTCCAAGGCGAGCTTCCTGGCGCCGCCATCCTCGAGGTTCAGCAAGACGCTGACGGCGAGATTGCGGTCAGGGGCGATGACGAGGTGGGTGTTGGTGCCCTGCTGGCCGCCGCTCTTTTCGATGACGTGAAGGCCGTGCTCCTCGGCGATGTCCCAGCCGAGGCCGAAGCCGGTCAGGGCGCCGTTCTTCAGCCGTTGCGGGGTCCACATCAGGGTGCGCGTGTCGTCCTTGAGGATCCTGCCGCGGAGGAGGGCGCGGGCCAGCCGGACGGGGTCCTCGGCGGTGCCGAGCCAGCCGCCGCCGGGCGTCTTGTGGCTGGTGTCGACCAGGGAGCAGTTCTCGACCGTGCCATCCTTGCGCAGGCGGTAGCCGCTGACGCGGTGGGGGACGATGGCGAAGACATCGTCGGAGCGCATGGTTTCGATGCGCGCCGGGAGGAGGACTTCATCGCGAACGAAGTCGGCGTAGGGTTTGCCGGTGACGGCTTCCATGATGGCGCCCAACAGGACGTAGCCGAAGGTGGAGTAGAGCGTGTGGGTACCGGGCTCGAACAGCAGCGGGTCCTTGGCGAAGACCTCGAGGCTTTCGGTGGGGCTGGCAAAGTGGCGCGTGTTGTCGTAGTCGGTGGCGCGATTGTGACGAACGCCCGACTGGTGGCAGAGCAACTGGCGGATGGTGATGGACCACTTTTTCCGGGGGTATTTGGGGAGGTACTTCTGGACCGGCGCGTCGAGACTCAGCTTGCCCAGCTCAACCAGACGCAGCACCGCCACGGCGGTAAAGGGCTTGGAGATGGAGGCCAGGCGGAAGGCAGACCGAGGCGTCGCGGGCACGTCGTTTTCGAGGTCGGCCTTGCCCCAGGCGCGGGTCCAGATGGGGCCCTGTCCGTCCCACACGGCGACGGAGACGGCAGGCGAGGGCCGGACCGCGAGGAATTTCGCGACCAGCGAGGCGATGAGCTCCGACTGTTGCGGCGTGACCTGGGCGGCGAGCGCCGACGCAGCCACACAGGCGAGGAACACGGCGCCCGGAAGCGCGTGACGGCGGGTCATCGTAATTCAATTCTTGCACGGCGGGCGGGCGTTTCGGACCGAATCATCCGCTGGCGCAAGGGTTCGACGGGGGTGCGCCGGAGGGTGCGGGAAGCACGCCGCAGGCGCAGTGCGCGGACGAGAAACCCCTTTCTTTCGGCCCCCAATGGCGTTATGATTTTTTCGCAATGGGAGGAATGACATGCCTCTGCTCGACCGTCTAGTTGCGTTCCTGGAGAAGCGCGGGTGCTGGTACCGGCACGACGTGCATCCCCTGAGCTTCACCGCCCGCGAGACCGCGCTGGCCGACCATGTGCCGCCGCGGTGCTTTGCGAAAACAGTGATCGTGCATTTCGACCAGGGCTACGCG
>JBEKHU010000081.1:0-13496 GCA_050012115.1 Bryobacteraceae bacterium
CGTCGACTTTAGCCACTACCACCATCGCTAGCCTCACCGTCAGCCAAGCGCCGACTTTCTCGTCCCTGACCCAAGGCTCCATCCCCTTCGCCGGTGATGGCGGATTGCTTAGCCAGAATAACGGCAACCTGTTTTGGAACAACAGCAACCTTGAACTAGGCATCGGCACCTCTTCCCCTTCCTCTACCCTGTTCATCCAGGGCAGCGGCTCACTCAATCCGTTCACAGTCGCGTCCTCGAGCGGAGCCTCACTGCTGACGGTTACTGCGGCGGGGAACGTCGGGATTGGGACGACGGTGGTACCTGGAACTGCGCCCCTGTCTGTATTCGGTGGATCAAACTTGAATGCTGATTACAACTACCACACTAGTGCTCTAGGGTTAGGTGCGACTGGTAATACAGCATACGGGAGAGCATATTACGGTTACAACGATCTTTTACTCACCAACAACGCAGATTTCAATGGATCTACATTAGTATCAAACCGAGACGACACAACAATTAGATCTACTATGCTTGAGCTTGGTCTGGATGGCATGTCATTTTGGGTTGTTCCGCCGGGAGCGAATCCTATTAATCCCGGTGGGGTTGACTGGATGACACTTGGATATCTATCCATGCGCATGCAACCGGGAACCCCGAATAATACTTGGTCTATTGGAAACCTCAATGCGGACACAAGTACATCAACTTGGACCGGGAATTTCTTCGTCAACTCTGCAACTCATCTCGTCCGCATCGGAAATTCCGATGCATCGCAGTCTGGCATCTTGTTCGATGTCCACAAGTCCAGTGGTGATGTAATGTCAAGGGTTAGAACTGACTCGGGAGGGTCCGCATATTTGCAATTGGATGGTGGTACCAATAATGCAGAAGTGATCCTGAATAAAGGGGCTACTCAGTATTGGGAATTCGGCCTGCGTAGCAGTTCAGATTGGACGCTATATGACAACATAGGGCACTTGGCGAGAGTTGTCGTTCAAAGCAACACCGGCAACGTCGGCATCGGGACGACATTACCACAGCAAAGATTAGCTTTAGGCCCCGCCTCCAACATCGCCATAGAATCCGCCTCTGCCGCCACCGGTTTAGCTCTTGCCACTTCCACCGGCGGGTCTTTGGCCGCAGCCACTTATTACATTAAAATTGTAGCCGTAGATGCCAATGGCAATTACATCGGTCCTTCCAGCGAAGCTTCCATTGCCGCCCAAGTTAACAACCAGATTACCGTTAACTGGAATGCGGCGTCCGGAGCCGTGTCCTATCAAATATGGTATTCCACCACTACAGGAACAGAGAATAAATATTTTACCTCGGCCACCACTTCTTACGCTTTTACCACCACCAGCGGAAACAGCTCCGGCACCATTACTGCCGGCACCACTTCTTATTCATTATTGTTAAATCCAATCGGCAGTTCCTATCTGCTTGGCGGCAGAGTGGGTATTGGCACCATTACCCCCAACTCCCTGCTGTCCGTACAAGCTTCTTCCTCTTACGCCTCTGATTTGTTTGATGTTGCCACTTCCACCGGTACTTCTTACTTCCACATTACCTCTGCGGGTAACGTCGGGATTGGTACTACTTCTCCGCAATATCTCCTACAGGTCGGTAGCGCTTCCGTTGCTTCCAACATTGTGGCGCGGTTCCAAAATGTCAATGGTACCTGCGATGTCAATCCAACCACGGGCACATTAGCCTGCTCCTCTGACGCGCGCCTGAAGAAGAACATCACGCCCATGGCTGATGAACTTGCTAAGGTCATGGACCTGCAGCCTGTTTACTTCAACTGGAATGGGGAAGCAAACAGTACTCCCGAGCATCCCGGCTTCATTGCCCAGCAGGTGCAACAGGTCATGCCTGAGGTTGTTTCCACTGACCCGACCACGGGCCTCCTATCCATTGGTTATTCTGACCTTGTGCCTGCTGTCGTCAGCGTCATGCAACAAATGCAAGCGGAAATCACCACCCTGCAGGGCGGTCTGAACGGCAACGCCAGTTCCAGCAGTCTCACAGTCTACGTGCCGTCCAATTTCTCCGGCGATTCGGTCGGCGAGGCCGAGATTCCTGCTGGCCAAGCCTCGGTCCGCGTGTACTTCAGCCAGCCGTATGCGTATCAGCCCATTGTGACGTTCTCGCCCGAGGGTGCGTTCATTTCGGCATACATTGCCGAAAAAGACGCTTCGGGCTTCACTTTGGCGGTCGAGGCCGCAACCACCACTCCCGTCACCTTCGATTGGCACTCCTTTGCCTCGCCGAGCGAGCAGCTCACGGTCAGCGGTGGCACAACCCAGCCGATTGCGCTGATGGTCGCCAACTCCGCTCCGGTTTCGGGGTCGCAGTTGACGGTTGCTCCTGAGGCGGCGGATTCGCCGTCGGCGACCCAGACGGACCCCAGCCTTCTGGCCACCAGCACGCCCGCTGTTCTCGGCACATCGACGCCCGCGTCCGCTCAAGATGTGGCAAACTCCACCACCACACCTTCTTCTGTGGCGTCATCGTCGGACTCATCGGTGGTCACCCCGACTCCGCCGCCGGTTCCGACGCCCATGCCCACGCCCACGGCAGTTCCGACACATTCTCCGTCACCAGTCCCTTCGCCAAGTCCCACCCCAAGCCCGGCGCCAACGACGCCGCCTGCTGACGCGGGCACGTCAACGGACGCCGGATCCGGTTCTGGGTCGTAGTACACAACCTTTGAACCTCCGCTTACAGGCATTCCCACGCGGGAGTGCCTTTTTTGTGCTGGAGGAATCCTCCTGCCGGAGGCCAACGCCGGGACGTGTCATTCTTGTTGGGATGTAAAAGGTCGGTGTGCTTCCGGCAAACCTGCGTAGCTGGCATCAAGTTGCTGGATCAGCTCATCATTTTAGGCTACTATCCAGGAATCCCAGCACAGCGTTCCGGTACTGCTCCGGCGCCGAGGAGTAGGCCCCGTCGTGAGATGCGTAGGGAATGCTCAGGAACGCCTTCGACCGGCCTGGGATGACGGTGAAGATCCTTCGCGCATCGGCGGGCGGGACGATCCAATCGGCCTCGCCTGAAATGACCAGTACAGGACAGGAGATGCGCGAAGCGGGCGAGAGGGCCGAAACGAGATCCGTGCCCAGCCACACGCCGGTGCGCAGGTAGTAAACAATCACGACCGAGGAGACTATCCCCGGCACGTACGTGATGCGGAACATCGCTCGCACCCAGGGGTTGCGTGGATCGGCGATGCCCGTTCGTCCGCGGCTCCCGGCAGGGTCGCGCATGAAGTAGTCCCGCAAATTGCGGAAGACATCGTAACCGGACGAGAAAGCGCTGTCGGTGATGACCGCGCGGACATCAGGCGACTCCGCCGCCGCAAAAAGCGAGGCAACGCCGCCCGTGCAGACGCCGAAGAGGGCGATGGAACCGCGCTCGCCCCTGGCTCGAACATAACGGATCGCGCCAAGAACATCGCGTTTCTCGACGAGCCCGGGCGAGATGAAGCGGCCACCGCTTTCACCATGGCCGCGCAGGTCGAAGACCAGTACGTTATAGCCGCCATGAACAAGAAAGGCGGCGCGAGGGAGCAAAACCTGCCGCGTGTATTCCCCGGTTGGGGCGAAGACCACCGTGCCGCGAGCCGGCGCGGCCGCCGGGAGCCACCAGGCACGGATAGGCACGCCGTCGGTTGCGTTGAACGAGACAGTTTCGCTCACCAGTCCGTAATCGCTCGGGCCGCGATCCATGCCGCCCGAACGCGGGTTCTCGCGAATCAACAGGCTGCTGACCCCATATCCAACGGCTCCATAGAAGAGAACGATCAGGGCAAGTGGGATTGCGAACCAAAGCCAGCGGAGGCGACGCTTGCGTGGCGGAGAGCTCTGAGGCGGCGCGCTGACGGCGCCGGGGTTCGAATCGGCGGACGCGACAGGATTCACTTGTTTCATGCTATAAGCTAGAGACACCGGATACTCTGGAATGTTCCCCGAATCCGCTATGACGGCAACCGCCCGGCGCGGCTGGGTCATTCAGCGCCTTCCCCCAAACGCTGCAGGAAGGCTCCGGCAGACATGAGATCCGGTATGGATTCCCTCTACATCGCCGTTCCGGCGCTCCTGCTGCTCCTGTGGTTTCTGGCGGCATGGTTCTCCGTCCGGCGGGTGCGCTCGCTTTCCGCGAGCAGCCGCCCCGGATGGCGGAGGGCGGCGGAAGGACTCGTCCTTTCACTCGCGCTGCTGCTTCTGGGCGCCGTGGCAGGGAACAGCGCTTACAACGCGGTTGCCATTCAGCGGTTCCTGGCAACCAATCCGCCCAGGGGCAAGCTGTATCCGGTCAACGGCCGTTCGATGCATCTCTACTGCGTGGGAATCGGCCAGCCGATGATCATCCTCGAACCCGGTCTGGGACCGGCAACCGATGTTCTGAGCTGGAGCTCGCTCCAGCCACGACTCGCCGCCACAACGCGCGTGTGCTCCTACGACCGCGCCGGCCTGGGTTGGAGCGCGCCGCGGACCGGCCCAGCCGATGCCGACCGGATTGCCGCTGACCTGCACGCCCTGCTGAAGACAGCCGGCGTGGGCGGTCCGCTGGTGCTGATCGGCTCTTCCTATGGCGGAATCTGTATTCGCGACTACACGGCTCATTACCCGGCGGATGTGGCAGGTCTGGTCTTCATAGACAGCTCGACACCGTTTCAGGAGGAGCGCTTCCATGCCCTGGGCGGAGCGGATGGCGAGCAGAACCCGGCGCGACGGATGGCGATTCTACATAGCGAGTATCTGCTCGGCATCCCGCGCCTCGTGGGCTGGTGCAGCCGTCCGGTTCCGGGCTGGGAGATCCGTACTGCCAGGGCTCTGGGGGAAGATGCCTGCATTGCGCATTACGAGGGCGTGCGGGAGTTCCTCAGCATGGAGCAGTCGAGCAGGGAGACAGTGCACGCCGGTCCCTTCGGCGACCTGCCGATTCTGATTTTCTCGCATGATCCGTCAAGCGTGCTTTCGATGCGAAGTCCCCCGGAACAGTGGGTTGCTCGGGAGCAGTTGTGGAACGCGATGCAGGAGGAGTTGAAGCGGCTTTCCACGCGCGGCCGGAGAATCGTCGCCAGGGCGAGTGGGCACGGGGTGCACGTCGACCGCGAGGACCTCGTAGTGCGGGAAGTCGGAATGAGGAGCACCAAACCGGAGTTCGTGAGCCCGAGCCATTTCACAATGGTCGAATGGCTTGTGAGTCTACGGTACGACCGGGACAAAGAAGGGTTTGCTTCGGAGGCGAAGCGTTTTCGCGCGTCGGCGTGAGCTGGCCAAAAGCCTCGTGCGATTTTCCGTTTTCAGAGGCATGTCTGGCGGCCATTCCGAAACGTCCTCCCGGACCGGCCGCAGTCGATCCTTTCCGGCCAGCCAAGGCTACATCATATTACGCAGCCGCGGGCGTTCCGAGCCGCGCGACCGTTTCCCGATAGTTCCATGGCATCCACTGCGATGGACTCCGCCGCAACTCCCCGCTGTAGCGCTGCAACTCGGCGAGATAGTCGAACGGATTGGCGCCGTTGAGTTCGCAGGTGTGAATCAGGCTCATGAACAGATCGCCCACACCGGCTCCGTTCAGCGTCTTGTAGAAGAGCGCGTTCCTGCGATTGAGGATTGCTTTCTTCAAAGCACGCTCAACGATGTTGTTGTCGATGGGCGAGCCGGGTTGCCGCAGGAACAGCGTCAGCTTCACCCAGTGATTCAGCAGGTAGGAGAACGCTTTGCCCAGCCCGGAGTTCGGCTCCGTCTTATGCTCTGCAAACTGCGCCTCCATCCACTCGTGCAGTGCTTTCATCAACGGGCCGCTGTGCTCCCGATGCCAGCGCAGCCGGTCTTCCGGCGTCAGCTTCTGTTCCCGCGCCAGCGCGTCGTGGTGATAAACGCTCCGCAGCGTCTCCAGCACGTAACGGCATTCCTCCGGAAAGTTCTCCACCAGATCCACGAACTGTCGTCTTCCGTGCGCCAGACAGTTGGCCGGCAGGATTTTGATTCCCTCCAGCTTCGGCGTATTGCGCGAAAGCGCGTCGCTCATCTGAATCGGTGGCGGCAGTTCGCCAGCGCGCTGTTTCAGCACCGTGGCTATGTTTTCGCCCGCATGCTTCCATCCGGTGAAGTACAACGCGATTCTCCACGCACCGACGATGGATACGATACCGCTGGTAAATGTACCTGTGCGCTTGTCGCCCGGCTCGCGCGCCAGGCGCAGAATCCGCATGCCCGTGTCGTCGTTGTGCAGCACGCTGCCCTGCGCCGCCTGCCGGATGAGTTCTTCCAGCACCGGCTGGAGCAGTTTCGCGGCGGCCTCCATGAGCTCCCACTGCGTCGTTGCGGGCAGCGGCATACCCAGTTGTCCCTGCAGCCTCTCCAGCCGCTTGAAAGGAACTCCGGTGCCGTACTTCAACAGGGCAATCATCGCCACCGCCGTCTCATCGTACTTGTCCGGACCCGCGGAGTCCGGTTCGGCGGTGGCGAAAACCTGCCCGCAGGCGTTGCAGCGCAGCCGCTCCATCTCGAACACGGTCGCCTCCAGCGGCGCCCGTCCCACGAATCGCACCAGCGTCGCCGGTTCCTTCTGGCGATAGACCTTTCCTTCGTGGCATTCCGGGCAGGCATCGCCAGAGTGGAGCGTGGCGTGTGAGGCCACAACCCTCCGGGCGCCGGTAAACGCCGCGGCACCTTTGCGCCCGTGACCGGCCGGAGCGTCGGCGTCTGACTCCCGCTTCTCCGCCGAAGCCGAATCCCGTGGCAGAACGGCGCTGGTCTTCTCCGTGTTGCGTTTGCTCGACAGGCTTTCCGCCACGGCGTGCAGGGCGGTCTTCAGTTTCTGGCCTTCCGCTTCGCTCAAGGGCACGCACATGCTGCGAGCGATGATCTGATCCAGTTCGTCCAGGTTCACCTCGATCCGGCGTCGGGACGATCTCGTTTTCATAACTCGCTGAGTAACTCGCGGAAGCGCCGAGTCAGTGGCAGCCCGAGTACTTCCTTGACGGGGCGATTCGGCTTATTCGTCTGGTCATTCTTGCCGCGTCCGGTGGTGTGTCCCAGCAGCACCCAGTTGGCCGCGCGATAGCAGGTCCCGCGAAAACGTCCCGGATCGATGAAGGTTTCCGCGAAGTAAACCGGGTGGCCGTACATCCGCTCCCAGTCATCGCACAATGTGCTGGTCGTCTTCCCGAGAATGTGCGAGGCCAGGTGTGGCACACGCACCCACGGCAGAATCAGAAAACGCGTGTTGTAGGCAATGAAGCGGATGTTGCGCCGACGCGCTTCTGCGTCCCAGCCGATGTAACGGTCGCGGCTGCCCAGATGGCGTGGCGCCGAACTCCACGCCAGACAGGCAACCGGACGGCCCTGCGCCCATACCAGATACTTCAGGTGTTCTCCGACGGGTTGCTCGTACTTCAAGTAATGATGCTGCTCCATCAGACTGTTGAACAGCGGCTCATCACCCGTCCTCCGTACTTGCTGCAACTCCACCGGCTGGAGTTCACGGAGGCCGACGCTGATCGGAGTCATGTCGATGAGCATCGGGATGGGAGCTTCGCGCCGAACAAACGGGTTGGGCGGTTGGAAGCGAACAGCCGGCAACCGGATCTCGCCGGCCCGGTGCAGCATCAGCAGCAGGCCGCGGCAGATCATGTCACACAAAGCGCCGTTGGCTTGTTTCCACTGCCAGGCCTCGCACAGCCGGGCCGAAAGCCAGCGTCGGCTCTTGCCGGGATGTTCCGCCAGGAACCCGCGAATGAATGCAATATCTTCAGCGGTAACTGCCCGGCCCCGATATCTCCATTCGGCTGGCATCTGGCTCAGTGTGGCAGAGTCGAAAATGGAACGCAAGTACTTTTTGCGGAGAACTCTTCATGCGTTCACTTGCCGCCACACCGGCGGCGCTTCCGCCTCCGGATTGCCGGCGGCCAGCAGTAACTGTGCCTGATGCGCTCGCAGTGCCCGGGCCGGTTCCGTACCGGTCGGCCACCACCGGAAACGTCCTTTTGATAATCGTTTTGTGGCCAGCCAGAACCCCTGGCCGTCATAGGCCAGTATCTTGATCGACGTCCCGCGGCGGCTGCGAAAAATGAACATGCAGCCGGAGAAAGGGTCGGCGCCCAGCTTCTCACGGCAGAGCTGGGCGAGGCTGTCCATACCTTTCCTTGCGTCGATGGCCTCGATGGCGACGAGGATGCGGAGCTGCGGCGTGATCTGAATCAAGCCAGTAACGCCCGGCTCAGTTCCGCCAGGTCGGCCGCGCGGACGCCCTTCCAATGGATTCGTATCCTGCCCTGGCGTCCTTCCAACTCGATGACGCACTCCGGCAGTCCGGTCGACGGGGGCGCGATCAGTTCCACAAACGCCGGCGGCATCTTCTTCCGGGTGCTCACATCCGCTGCGACCATCCGTCGTTTCAGTTTGCCCCCATCCAGATGCAGTGCCGCAGCCGTCCGGCTCACCCCGTTGCTTCGCGCCGCCTCCACTGCCGCGGCCCACAACTCGTCCGGTATCGGAGCCCGCCCCTGCCGATTCTGTCGCCACTGCTCGAAACGGTTTTGTAGTTCCTCGACATTGATGCTGATTGCCGAACTCTTGCGGCTCATCGTTGCTCCTGTCCGCCAATCTGATCGGCGGAAGCAACGACCTTAGCAGCTATGCCCGGCTGAAGTCATGCAAGCGTGCCGAAAGCTCACGGTATTCTGGAGTGGCCTCCAGAAGACACTGATTGAGTCCTCGCGGAAACGCACCGGCACACAGCGCACAGAAGCGAACCCACACGCTCCACAGGCCGGTTCTGATAGGTAGGAGGACGCTGGCCGACTTGAACTTCTCGTTCCTGATCCCGCCAACTCCCTTGAACGCCTATCTCGGGCTTTGACGGTCAGGATTCCAAAAGGGAATTCCCGGTCAATGCCGCTCCTGTCCGCGCCTGCACTTCAGCTACACCATAGTGCCTTGTTGACGCTTGAAGTCCGCGTATGCCCTACAGTTCAGCCGGAGATTCCTCCTGTAGGAGAGATTGCCCACCAAGGCGATCAGCGGCTCGCGTTGTCGCCAGAAGTTGCCCCATACCCTGCACAGAATGCGCGGCATGGAATAGAAGGCCCGGTCGCAGGAGAGCATTTCTTCGAGAATACCGTCCAGAGACAAGTGCTTATACCGAGCCACGGGGAAGGTTAGCGTGTAGTATTTCCAGTCCTCCGGGAAAGTATCGAGGGCGATGCGGCCCTCCGATTTCATTTGCTCCCACAGACGCGTGCCGGGCAAAGGCGTCAGAAACATCGTGTTGAGATTATCCAGGCCGTACTGACTGGCCACGTCGGCGATGCGTTTGCCGATGCCAGGTTTGTCGGTGTCCAAACCGATGATAAAGGAACCCACAACTAAGATGTCGTGCCGCTGTATTCGCCGCACGGAGACGCGGAAGTCACGGCCCTTCAGAAGGTTGAATTTCTTGCCGAGTTCCAGAAGCCCTTCCCGCGTGGGGGACTCAAAGCCGATGAAGACGCCTCCGCAGCCGGCCTTCGCGGCTAACGCCAGGAGTTCTTCGTCATCGCCGAAGTTAACGGTGGCTTGGGCGACCCACTCCTTTCGCAGGTTCGCCAGTGCCATGGCTCGGAACAGGTCCTTGGCACGGGCGATGTGTTCAGGGCGCGTGCCTATGAGGTTGTCGTCCACCACCAGAACATGCTTCTCACGGATCAACTGGAATTCCCGCACGACATCCGGAATGGGTCGCTGCCGGTAGTGGCCCCCATTGAACGCCGGCACGCTGCAAAAAGTGCAGTTCATAGGACAACCGCGCGTGGTCTGAATGGCTCCGAAGGCATATCTTCCGGCCAGCAAATCATGCCGGGCGGGCGGTATCTTGTCTATCTCGGCGAACCCGCCATCATACCTGCACTTCAGGCTGCCATGCCGGGTATCCGCCAGAACCTGCGCCCAGACGCGCTCGGCTTCCCCCGTGACGACCGAGTCCACACGCTCCCTGGCCTCGTCCAGGCGCATGGTTGCATGAATGCCGCCCATGACGACGGGCACGCCCAGGCGTCGGAAGTGAGCGGCCACTTCATAGGCGCGGTTCGCCTGCGAGGTGAAAGCAGTAATGCCCACCAAGTCTGGTCGCGGCATGGCCGGATAGTCAGGCACGCCGAGATTCTCGTCCACGATTGTGATTTCCCACTCCGGTGGGGTCAGGCCCGCGAGAACCATGAGACTGAGCGGTTTCCATACGCGGTAACGGTTCCAACGGTTCTCCTTGACTCTGACGATGCTGACTAGCGAGTTGGAGGGGTTGATCAAATACAGGCGCATTACTCATCCCCGCGTTTTCGTCTGGAGGTCGGCCAGGAGATTGTGGCCGTGACGGTGGGCTGAAAGTGCTCTTTGTGCCTCGTCGTCGCCGTTATCCCCACAAAAGACCGGATTGAGGATGACCTCCGTAACCGCTTTGCGAGAGAATCTGCGCACCTGACGCGCGGGATCGAACCTCCTCTGTGATTCGAGTATACAACCCCAGCGTCGCGAGGCTTTCCGTCGTTTGCGAAAGGTACAATACGGACGGAGGATTCCATGCGCTTCGAGGCGTTCTTTTTCGGTTCGATCTGCATCGATGGCGTCACCTACGAACATGACGTGCTCATCGACCGCGGCCAAGTCCGCAAGCGCAAGAAGAAGGCATCCAAAAAGTTTTGCGACGCCTTCGGCCACGCACCGCTCTCGATCGAAGAAGAGATCCCTTGGAAATGCCGGAAGCTGGTGATCGGCACCGGAACCGGCGCCCTGCCGGTCATGGAAGAAGTGAAACAGGAAGCCAAGCGCCGCCGCATCCAACTGCTCGTGCTGCCGACGGCTCAGGCAATCCAGGTACTGCAGGAGAACCCGGACGGAGCCAACGCGATTCTGCACGTAACCTGCTGAGCGATTCTGCGAGCAGCCGCTCGGGAGGCCTTCAGGATGATTCAGCCTTCGCTTCCAGGCCTATCCCCGGCTTCAGCTTCGCCTCCAGAAACGCGATGGCGTAATCCAAAGCCAATTCCGCGCTCTCGTGATGCACCCAGGGAAAGGTGACATCCCGAACTATAATCCGGCGGCCTGCCCCGTGCTCCTCTTCAATCCACAGAAGCGCTGCATACGACTCGTGCTCTCCTGGTTTTACGGTGCGTCCGACGACTTCGATGTGGTGGCACGTGCCGTTCCGCCAAAGGCAGACGACCTTCACGACGTCATGGCGATCCGAGAACGGTGAGTCGCTTTGCTGGGCACGCTTCATGCCCAGCAGCCGATCACCCGGCGCTTGGGGTGGAGACCGCAGGGGCAGTGCCTCGGGGGATTGAACCAGGACCAGGACATCGTCGGGTGTATAATCCCCGCAAGACGAGTCGAAAGGAGATGATCGTGCCAGACCAAATCAGGCGAATCGACTATTTTTACGTGACCGTGTCGGATAAACCCGGGGAGGGGGCACGCGTCCTGGCTGCACTGCAGGCTGCTGGGGTTAACCTACTTGGCATCTCGGCTTTCCCGCACGGTGCGCGCAGATCCCAATTGGACCTCATCCCGGAAGATAGTGGCGCCTTCGCGAAGGCGGCCAAGACCGCGAGGCTCAAGCTGAGCAAGAAGAAGAGTGGTTTTCTGATCCAGGGCGAAAATCGGCCGGGCGCGGTGGCCGATTTGGCGAGCAGATTGGCCGAAGCCAACATCAACATAACTTCGGTGCAGGTCTTCTGCGCCGACTCCGGTCGCTACGGAGGCATGCTGTGGGTCAAAGCGCCCGATCTGCGCAAAACCGCCAAAACACTTGGCTCTTCCGCGTCGTAAACACCGAATCCCGTCTCGAAGCTGAGCGACTACCCGAGGCGACGTTCGTTGCCCCGCTCCGGATCTGGGAAGTTGAATCGGATTTACCCGCGAAAAACGCCGAAGGGTTTAGGATCGCGAGAATCTCGATCATTGGCGAGTTGGGGCCCCAAGTCTTAGTGCTGTATCGAAAACGCTCCGGCGCTCAAGACTTCTGCATTCCCGAAACTCTCCTCGCCGGAGCGTTCCCGATACAGCACTAAGACTTCTCGTTCCCTATCCGGCTTACGGCTCGTCCCTTTCTCCGAGTGGCCGACAAACCGGGAGTTGAGCATTCGCCGGGCCGAGTTGGCTGGATCTCTCATTAAGCGAAAAGGTCCCTCTGCACGAAGTGGCGAGGCCTGGGTCGCAACTTCCATCCCCCAAAGAAGAGTGGAACTTTCGGGCTCCGCTCCCAGTATCTTCAGTAGAGTTTCAGCTCGACGAACGATCTCGCGCTGGTCATCGGAGCAACGAGTACGAGCAAAGCTGAAATGGTGGAACGGATTGCAGGAGTGTCACCGCGTCTCAAGGCCAGAGTCGCCGGGGTCCTGTACTTGGTCTCCTTCGTCGTTGGCGCATTGGGCGAGTTCGTCGTTCGCGGCAGGTTGGGTTTCGAGGTTGGCCTCATCGCGATCTCGTGCATGGTAGCTATGACGCTGCTCGTCTATCACATCTTCAAACCGGTGAAGAGGAGCCTCTCTTTGCTTGCAGCGTCTTTCAACCTTCTGGGACTCACCTTTGAGGTTCTTCGGTGGAATCCGCGGGGCGTGGACATCGCCATGGTATTTCACGGATTCTATTGCCTCCCGATTGGCTATCTCATTTTCAGGTCGACCTTTCTCCCTCGAATTCTCGGAGGGTTGATGGCGTTTGCCGGTTTGGCTTGGCTGAGCCTTCTGTTACGCCCGCTCGCAAGCTATCTGTCCCCCTACAATATGGCCGCTGGCTTACTCGGGGAAGGATCGGTGATGCTGTGGCTCCTCGTGATGGGCGTGAGCGTTGAACGATGGACAGAGCATGCCAGCGTAGCGGAGTGACGATGACCTGGCGTGGCATGCACCCATGATTCGAACGCTCGCTAAAATCAAAGAGGAGAGACAATGAATGCAGACAGACAGATGAACGGAATGGATATTAAAGTAAAACTGTCGACATTGTGGATATTTGTGCTGTTTAACATGATTTATGCGGACATCATTTCTTTGATGGACGCTGTGTCGCCGATCCGTAGAGTAATGGAAGGAGCGCCCATGCCTCCCGGAGGTTTGTTGGCAGGCGCAGTGCTAATGGAAACGCCGATTGCTATGGTTCTCCTGTCCCGGCTATTGAAACGTAAGGCAAATCGCTGGGCAAACATCATCGTAGGCGTAATAAATATAGTGGCCGTCATAGTGGGCGGACAGCGGCGTCCATATTACATCGTGTTCGCAGCCATAGAAGTTATGTGTATGTCACTTATTGTCTGGTATGCATGGAAGTGGCCTAACCCTGATGCTTAGGACCACATGTAGTCCGGAGTGCCCATTCGTTAGCTGGCAATGAAAGGACAACCACTGCTGTCCGGCTATAAGTCCCATAGATTCAGTTGGTTGACAATTAGCCCTGATTTATCCTGATTATCTTCAGGCTGAAGGGCCTGTAAAATGGGCGCGCGCTCGAAAATGGTGACGC
>JBEKHU010000082.1:0-8551 GCA_050012115.1 Bryobacteraceae bacterium
GCGGCGGCCGCCGGGACTCCGGTTTCAAAGTGTAAAATCGCACGCTGGCGGCCTCACGCGCATCGCGCCGTGACAGGATGAATCATGACTCTCCGGCTGTCAGTCTCCGTGGCTGCTTTGCTGGCCCTCGCGGCTGGCCCCGCGCTCAGGGCCGCCGACCCGCTGGAGGAGCGCATCCAGCGCATCGAAAACGGGCTGCTGCGCGCGAACACGCTCCGCGGCGCCGCCGTGGAGCGCATGAAGCTCCCCGAGCGGATGAGCCACTACAAGGTCCCCGGTGTCAGCGTTGCGGTAATTCACGAGGGCCGCGTCGAATGGGCCCGCGGCTACGGCCAGGCCGACGTGGAGAGCGGCAAGCCGGTGAGCGTCGAGACCGTCTTTCAGGCCGCCTCGGTGAGCAAGCCGGTGGCCGCGATGACGGCGATGCGGCTGGTGGAACAAGGCAAGCTGAGCCTGGACGAAGACGTGAATGCGAAGCTGCGGTCGTGGAAAGTGCCGGAAAACGAATTCACCAAGACGGAAAAGGTGACGCTGCGGCGGCTGCTCAGCCACAACGCCGGTCTGACGGTGCACGGCTTCCCCGGCTACGCCCAGGGCGCGCCCGTGCCGACTCTCGTCCAACTCCTGGATGGGAAGCCGCCGGCCAACACCGCGGCGGTGCGCGTGGACAAGGCGCCGGGCAGCGGGTTCCGCTACGCAGGCGGCGGCTACGCGGTGATGCAACTGCTGGCCGAGGACGTGACCGGTAGGCCGTTCGACCAACTGGCGTGCGAACTGGTGCTGGAGCCGCTGGGGATGCGGCACAGCGCCTATCAACAGCCGCTGGCCGAGCCGCTGGCGCGCGACGCCGCGACGGCCTACCGCCGGGACGGCAAGCCGATCGCGGGGCGCTGGCACACGTATCCGGAGAAAACCGCCGCCGGCCTGTGGACTACGCCGACGGATTTCGCCCGGATCATTCTGGAGATTCAGAAGCCCGGCAATGCGCTCCGGCCCGAGACGGTGAAGACCATGCTGGCGAAGAGCCCGGGCGACTACGGGCTGGGGTTCGCGCTGGGGGAGACCGAGCGGCGCGCTTCGTTCCAGCACGGCGGGGCCAACGAGGGCTTCCGCTGCCAGTTCTTCGCCTATCGCGACACCGGGGAGGGCGCGATGGTGATGACCAACGGCGACAACGGAGGCGCGCTGGCCAGCGAGATTCTCAGGGCCATCGCGGTGGAGTATGGCTGGGTGGATTACCGGACCAGGGAAAGAGCGGTGGTCGCGGTCGATCCGGCGGTGCTGCAATCCTACGTGGGGGACTACGAGTTCCCCGGCGGCCCGGTGGTGAATGTCCTGCTGAAGGACGGCAAGTTCATGGCGGGCGTGGGTGGCGACAAGGTGGAGTTGCTGGCCGAGGCGCCGGACTCCTTCTTCGACCTGGCGGGCAACGCTCCGCCGGTGAAGTTCGTCAAGCAGGCCGACGGCTCGGTGGCGCTCGAAGCCGCCGGCGGAACAGCCAGACGCAAGAAGTAGCGGCGGGGCGCGGAGGCGGAGTTCGCAGGACCGATTCCGGCGCGCGCCGGGACCCGGCTCTCCGGGAGGCCGAAAGGGTTCCGTTCGGCGGCCGGGCGGCGCTGGCTCCAAAAGGCAAATGGCCGACGTCGGTCATTTCTCACGTGAAGAATCAATAAGATACAGACACGAATGACCGAAATCGGTCAAATGACCCATTTCGGCCCGCTCGATCCGCGGCCTCAAAACGCACGCGTTCGCGCCCCCGCGGCAGGCCGCTGGAGACTCTCTGCGCCCGTCAGGATCGGGAACATCTTAAGATCGCCGGACCGGCGTTTCGCGGCGCGCCGCGCTCGAAGCTGCCCGATCCTGATTGATGCTCTGAAGATGACTCCAACCGGAATCACTCCGCCCAATCTGTGCGCCGCCACCGCCGCCAGGCCCATGGATGCGATGCATCCGCACGAACCGCAATCCGGGTTCCCTCCGAACTGGCAGGGACCGATCTTGGTTTTCAGGTCGGCCGACAGCGTCTGGGTGGTGAGTGCGAATACGCATTCCTTCGGGTTTTGCGGAGGCCTGCCAAACTGCCGGATCATGCTTTCCGGCATGTCCAGTTTGGGAAACCGTTTCCGCAGCGCCAACATATCCGCAATCGCGCGCGCACGCTCCTCTGGTTGGAGCATCTCCGGCAGTCGATCTCCCGCCTGGGGCGTAAACAAGCTGAACCATACCTTGCGAACCTCCGCCCGTGGAGTCCAGAACTCCAGAAACTCCTTCAAATAGCCCGGCCGTTTCATCATCTGACCGGTGATCGTACAGTGGACCGTGACGTTCTGGCCCGCAATGTTCGTGAGAATCCGATCGTACGTCGCCGGGGCTCGCCGGACGTCGTGCTCGGGTTGGAGCCCGTCGATCGAAACCACGACGTTCACATGGGGCAATCGCGTCCAACCGGCGGCGAGAGGACGGAAGGCGCTGGTCACCACCTGCACATGGATGCCCCGGTCCAGCAGTTGCGGAATCATTGACTCCAGTTCGCGATACCGGACCAGCGGATCGCCGCCCACGATGGACAGATGCAAGGGCCGTATCCGGTCCACCAGTTCCAGCACACCGTCGATGAGCGCCTGGCCCTTTCGATCGTTCAAGCTGCGCAAGGTCGCGCCGCCGCCCAGATGGGCGTCGTCGTAGGCATAACATCCCGGACAGCGCAGCGGGCATTCACGTGTAATTTCGATAGAGAGCGAGGGGCGCTCTCCTTTGAGGATCTTGCCCCAAGCCCGGATCACTTCGGAAGCCTTCACGAGAGATTCCCTTTTCAAGCCGCTGTGACGTTGTGGCCGCCAATCAGTATGTAGTGATAGAGTATCCCGCGGCGCGAATGGTTCCCGACGATTCGTGCCGAGCGGACGACCGCTCACCTTGCGGGCAACCCACCTACTAAGATTGGAAAGCTGGCTTGCGCCCGACGCGCGGCGCCGGAGGAGATGAATCCGCCGCCTGTCCAGTGAGAACCAGGCAGTCACTGGGGCGACAGAACTCACAAGTGTCCGCTGCAACGAAACTTGCAGGCAAGGGATCAGGCGTTGCGAGGGAAGCATCGCGCCGCAGTGCGGTGTCGCCGGCGTAATCCCGCAGATGCAGGACCTTACACGCGGCGGCGCGCGGATTCGTTGCGGGAGGATCCGGCAGGCTGTCGAACGTGGCCAGCGCCACCAGCGCGGCCAGGATCCAAATTGTGCACGCAACCAATCTCATCTGCTGTTGTGCACCTGGCTTATGGTAACGCTTCTTTAACCCTAAAGCCCCGTGGATTGATCCCGGTTGGGAGCGAAAACGCAGGCGTGAGGTCCGGCGCGCTCAGGCACAGCGGGTCACTGGAGCAGGAAACCAGACGTCCTTTCTGCTGCGCCGGGTGCGCTTGCTTGCCGCGCCTATCCGCTAGGCGGCGGCCGAGACGGCGGCGGGATGTTCCGAGCCTGACGGTGGTTCACCGTGCGGCGCAGCGTGGATTTACCGTGAAAACACCGTATTTCACCGTGTTTTTACCGTGAAAACGCCGTCTTTTTGCGTTTCCGTGTAACTACGGTTTTCTAAAGGACTTAGCCGTCTTGCGCGGCAAATGCGCGCGCACCAGGCGCGTAAGTATTTAGTTCTAAAGGACTTGCGCGATTGTCACGGTGCTTCACGGTGGATCTGTGGCAAACAAAGGAGTTATTGAAATTTAACGCGCATTTTGACGCACATTAACATGCGGCACCGTGCGCCACGGTGGATCTGTTGCAATGATTGAACTTACAAACATTAAGATGCCACATTAACATGGTACACCGTGCGTCACGGTGGATCTGTTGCAAACACAGGGGTTAGAAACATTAACACGCGCATTTTTGCGCGCGCACCGTGCTTCACCGTGTATCTACGGTGATCTAAAGGACTTATCGACAATTCGCCGTGTTTCGCCGTGCGCGGTGTTTTGGCGGTGTTTTTCCCGCTCTCGCGGCACGGCGCGGGAGCACTCCCCGGGACCCGTCGCGGCATGCTGAGCGGATGGAGATTCACCCGCGGATTTGGCTGCCCATCGTGAAACGCGGCTGGTCACACCACCGCCGGAGGGGTCGCCCGAGGGATTGACAACGCTTGCTGGGAAATTTACGTAGGGGTTTCAAGAGTTTACAAAGATCGGGCGGGCCGGCGGGGCGCGGCGGGGGGAACACTAGGCAGGAGCAGAACGCCGCATGAACCTCGAACAACGCATGACCGCGCCTGGACCGAAGCGGATCCTGGCCCTGGACGGGGGCGGCGTGCGCGGCGTAATCAGCCTGGAGATTCTGGCGCGCATCGAGAGTCTGCTGCGCGCAAGTACTTGCAACCAAAGGCTCAAATTGGCGGAGTGGTTCGATTTCATCGGCGGGACGAGCACCGGCGCGATCATTGCCGCGTGCCTGGCACTGGGGCTGGAGACGCGCGAAGTGCTGCGTTTTTATGAGGATGCCGGGCCGGCGATGTTCCACCGGTAGGGACTGGTGGAGCGGCTGTGGTACCTGTACGACCAGGACCCGCTGGCCGAGCGTCTGCGCGAGATCCTGGGCGCGGAAACGACGCTCGGGTCGGAGAGGATTAAGTCATTGCTGTTGTTGATGATGCGCAATGCGACGACCGACTCGGCGTGGCCAATCTCCAACAATCCGCGGGCGTTATACAACGATCCGGGGCGGGCGGGCTGCAACCTGCGGCTGAAGCTGTGGCAAGTGGTGCGGGCGTCGACGGCGGCGCCGGTCTACTTCCCGGCGGAGAAGATCCGCATTGGCGACAAAGGGTTTCTGTTTCAGGACGGCGGGGTGACGCCGTTCAACAACCCGGCGTTTCAGATGTTCGTGATGGCCACGGCGTCGCCCTACCGGGTGAACTGGAAGGCCACGCGGAAGGATTTGCTGGTGGTGAGCGTGGGCACGGGACTGACGACGGAGGCCGACCCGGGGGTGACGGTTTTCGATCTGAATATCGCGGAGATCGCGACTACGCTGCCGGAGGCGATCATTGGCGGGGGGCAGGTGCAGCAGGACCTGTTGTGCCGGGTGTTCGGAGAGTGCCGGTTCGGGCTGCCGATCGACCGCGAGGTGGGCGACCTCAGGGGGGCGCGCGCGCCGGGGAGCAGGAAGCTGTTCAGCTATGTGCGGTACAACGCGGAGCTGAACGACGAGACGCTGCGCGGGTTGGGGCTGGGCCGATTGCGGGCCGGCTCGATCCGCAGAATGGACGCGGTGGCGCACATCGGCGAACTGGCCGAGTTCGGCCGGGCGGTGGCCGAGGCGCAGGTGCGGGGGGAGCACCTGGCGGGGTTCTGAAGGGCGCAGAGAGGAGGGGTGCGGGGCAGGCAAAGCAAGGCGGCGAGGCAGGCGGTTGAGCTTAGACGTTTGATGTGCAGGGGTGGGAAGTCCAGGTCGCAGGGGCGGTCAGTCTCTGGGAACGCCGTTTACCGACCATTGGCGCGGTTTCCGAGTGTGGGGTGAATGAAGAATTGAGGACCTAACGACCCTCGGGATGCGTATAAGCGGGCAGGGAGATCTGGAATCACCAAGGAGAACCGTATGCGCGAGGGTTGGTTGTTGCCGTTGATGTTCGCGATTTGCCTGCCCGCAGGGGCGCAGCAAGGCGCGGATCAAGAGAAGAACAAGCAGATTGCCCGAAGCTTTTTCGAGGAGGTGCTCGACCAGGGACGACTTGAGAAGTACGGCGAGTCTCACGCCGCGGATTTCGTGGTGCACGGCAGGCAGCGCGATGGCACTCTGGAGGAGGACATGGCCGCCGCCAGGGAGGAGCGCAAAGCTTTGCCGGACATGAGAATAAAGGTCAACCTGATGGTCGCGGAGGGAGATCTGGTGGCGGTGTATTGGACCGCATCCGGGACGAACACGGGGGTGGGCATGGGACTGCCGGCAACAGGCAAGACGATTCAAGTCGGCGGCATGACGTTCTTCCGCTTCAAGGCGGGGAAGATTTCCGAAGAGTGGAGCGCTTGGGACAGGCTTACCGTGATGCGGCAAGCGGGGTTGCTCCCTCCGGCCCAGTGACTGGGGCGCGCCTTGCGCGTCCGGTGCGTTTGGATACCGGGGTTTAAGGGCGACAAGATGCAGCCCTTCAGCGGCGCTCGGGCATCTCACTGATAATGATGTCAATGGGGTGCGATCCCCGGCGAGGAATCTAAATCACATGAAGCTGGCGCGCAGGGCCGCCCGGGCCGCGCTTTTATTGCCGATTTTGGGCTGTCTGGCAGCGGCGGCGTAGGCACAGGAGCCCGCGCTGGAACCGCCCAAGGCGGGGCCGGTGGAGATCTTTCCGTTGTCGGCGATCCAGCCCGGGCTGAAGGGCACGGCGTGGAGCGTGTTTCAAGGAACGAAGCCGGAAGCGATCCCGGTGGAGATCATCGGGCGGTGGAAGAACGCGTGGGGTCCGCAGCAGGACGTGATCCTGGCCAAGCTGGGCGGCAAGGCGGCGCGGACGAACGTGGCGGGCGGGATGAGCGGCAGCCCGGTGTACATCGACGGGAAGCTGGTGGGGGCGATCGCGCTGCGGCTGAGCGTGTTCTCGCCGGACGCGATCTGCGGCATCACGCCGATCGAGAACATGCTGGAGATCAACGAAATCGACCGGACGCGGCCGTCCGATGCACGCGCGCCGGCGGCGCCAACAGCGGCGACGGAGCTACCGGCGCCAGGCGAGTTGCTGGCAGCGGCCGCACCGCGGCTGGGCGGAACGAACGCGGCGTTCGTGCCGATCGGCATGCCACTGGGGTTCTCCGGATTTCACGAAGCGACGCTGGAACAATTCCAGCCGCTGTTCGAACAGATGGGCGTCGTGCCGGTGCTGGGCGGGGCGGGCGGCAACTCGTATTCGTCGAAGCCGGGGGCGGGCTGGGAGAAGGCGCTGCAACCGGGCCAGGCGATCGCCGGGATCCTGGTGAACGGGGACCTGTCGATTACGGGTCTGGGGACGGTGACGTACAACGACGGGCGGCGGGTGCTGGCGTTCGGCCACAGTTTCTTCAACCTCGGTCCGGTTTCGATGCCGATGAGCGGGGGGGACGTGATTCACGTACTGAGCTCGGCGTATCAGCCCAACAAGTATGCCAACGCGACGGAAATCGCGGGGGCGCTGAGGCAGGACCGCCACTCGGGCATCATGGGCGTGCTGGGCGAAGAAGCGGAGATGGTTCCGCTGCGGCTGACGGTGCGGTCTTTTGCGGGCGGGGCGGCCGGCGGGGCGGCGCACGAGAAGAAGCTGCGCTTCAACGTGTTCGTGCATCCCAAATGGACGCCGACGCTGCTGATGCTGACGGCGTACGACAGTCTGCAGGACCTGAATGAGGGCACCAGCGACGAAGCCACGTACACGCTGCGGGGGAAGATCGAATTCGAGGGCCTGAAACCGGTGGACCTGATGGAAACCGTGACCACGACGGACGGGCCGGTGCCGGCGCCGCTGCAACTGGCGATGTGGTGGGGCGAGCGATTCAATCGCCTGTATTCGCTGGCCCAGGGGCCGCCGAAGATCCGCGGCGTCGAGTGCAACATCGAGATGCGGCCGCAGCGACGGCTGGTCACGATCGAGAACGCGCTGCTGGACTCGAACGAGGTTGAGCCGGGCGGCGAGATCCGCGGGCGGGTGGTTCTGCGAGCGTGGAGCGGCGGGGCCGAGACGCGCGAGTTCAAGCTGAAGGCGCCGCTTTCGATGGCCCGGGGCGAGCACCGGGTGGTGATCGCGGACAGCGACGTGATGAACCGCGCACAGAGCGCCGCGGCGTACGTCAACCGCCACCTTTCGGCCGAGGAGGCGGTGAGCCTGCTGCGCCAGGAGCGGCCGAACTCGCAGGTGAACATCGCATTGATGGAGTCGCGGCCGACGGTTTATGACGAGGACCGCACGCTGGCGGCGGTGCCGCAATCGGTGCTGAACGTGATCACGTCGGCACGGGCGTCGAAACCGCTGGTGGCCACGCCGGACACGGCGCGGGCCAGCGAATCGATTGCGCTGGACGCGGTCGTGACCGGCAGCGTGAGCCTGCACATCACGGTGAAGTAGTCGGAACAAGAAATCCCATGCACGTTTCCCGAATTCTGCTGTACACGGCCGCCTTCGCGGCCACGGCGGCCCTGGCCGTCGAAACCAAGACGTGGATTCACTCCGAGGCCCAGGAGTTCGACAAGGGCACGCTGAAAGGCCGTGCGATGTCGAACAGCGGGCGGATCAGCCTGGGAACGAAGCTGAGCGAACGCCTGGATGCGGGCGCGGGCCAGTTGTGGAGCGCGGCCGCCGGCGTGGGCGGGCGGGTGTACGCGGGCGGCAACGAGGGGAAGATTTTCGTTGCCGACGGCAGCGGCAAATCGAAGCCGCTGGCCACGCTGGAAGGCGGAGGCACGGTGTACGCGCTTGCCGGCGCGCCGGGCGGGGTGTACGCGGCGACGTCGCCGGACGGGAAGATCTGGCGGGTGGGCGAGGACGGCAAGGCGGCGCTGGTGCACGCGGCGAAGGCGCACTACGTGTGGGCGCTGGT
>JBEKHU010000083.1:0-8541 GCA_050012115.1 Bryobacteraceae bacterium
GCCCGGTTCTTCCCGCCATCCAGCGTGGCGCGGCCTCGTCCGTAGGAGCTGACTATCAACAACTGCCCGGCTGCCCCGCTGTCGCGCTCGTTCAGCTCGAGCGTGCCCGCGAAGGTACTCCCGCCTTCAAACAGCAGGCGATCGCCGGGTCGAAAGTCCTGCCGGTTGACCCGTTGAAGAGTCTTCCACGGCCGTTGTTCGGTACCCGCGTCCGCGTCATCCCCCTTGGCACTCAAATAGTAGTCCGCACACCAAGCAAAGCCGGCGAGATTCACCCAAACAAGCGCGAGCGCGATTCCACGCATGTTCCCTCTCTTACTGTTGAACAAAATCTGATCTGAACTGAACCACCACGCTCGTCCAGCAGACCCAACCACAGCATGGTCCTGCGCCATCGAAAGATCCGCAATGGAGGCAGGCACCGCACTGGCCACACAGAAGTTGCAGGAACGGGCAGCCCGGCTTTCAACCGGGCTGCCCGGATCGTTTCAGACGAGGGTCAACCGACGAGCAGCGCCCAAATTGCTAGAACTCGAAGCGGACGCCGAGCTGACCCTGCCGCTGCGATCCTGTCAAATTGATCACCTGGCCGAATGTCGGCGAGGCGATATTCGTATCCGGGTCTGCAAAGTAGTGTCTATTGAAGATGTCGTAGAACTCCGCGCGGAACTGAGCGCGCATGTGTTCGGTGATCCGGAAGTTCTTCAACGCGGCCATGTTTTCATACGCACCACCGAACCCGCGGAAGTCCGACTGGTACTTCACGCCCTGGTAGAAGTCGCCAAACGCCGGATTCGAGAAGTTGCTGGTGTCGAAGTAGGTGTTGGCAGGATCGCTCAGGTTGGCGTAGTTGAAGTGGCCCGCGTTGAACCTGCTGGCATAGTTGCCGCCGGCCTTACGCGCTGCGTAGACCGCGCCATACCAGCCCGGATAGTAGTTGTTGGAGTCCACAGAGAGCGGGAAACCGCTGGTGTAGTAGAAGTTGCCGCTGAGGGTCCAGCCGCCGATAAAGGCGTCCAACGTCCGGCTGGCGCCCGATGCAAAGCGCTTTCCCTTGCCGAATGGCAGTTCGTAGGAGATGATCCCCTTGAAGACGTGCCGCTGGTCGAAGTTGGAGGGAGCGCCCGCCTCCTTGTTCAGCCAGGCCGAGCTGAGGTTCTGCAGCGGCGAGTAGGTGTCCCAGGTCTCGTCGAACGCGCCGTAGCTGTTCTGCACGTTGCTGTGCGAAAAAGCCAGGGTGTAGCTAGCCAGCACGGTCAATCCGCGGCCACGCCGGTTGATCGACAACTGCATAGCGTTGTAGTCGGACTGTCCGAGGTGATTGCCGACAAAGTAAATATTGTCGGGCCAATTCCAGTTCTGCCAGATCTGGGGGTAAGGCGTCAGAGCCGCGAATGCGTAGGACCCGAAGCCGGCGAAGGGGTACGGGACGCCTTCGGCCTTTGCGGAAGCCGCATCCCAAACGCTGTCCCATTCGCCATGGTTCTTGATCCAGTTGCTATAGGCGGTCATATCGGGGTTATTCCCCTTGAGGTCACCGCCTTGCAGCTTCCGGCCGACGTTGCCGACGTAGTTGACCTCCAGCTTGGTCTCCTTGGCCACCTCGATTTGGGCGCCGATGGACCAATTGTGCGTGTAGCCCGCAAAGAGAGTATTGGGGTCGACCGACACCGGCCCCCACGGCACATAGTCGGGATTCTTGGTCGGAAGGATGATATTCCCCGGGTACCCCTTATCCCAATAAAATGCCGGGGCCTTGTCGCTGCGCGGGTTGACGGTGTCGGTCGGGTAGTAGCCGGGTGACCAGCCATACGGCACGCCGGACCAGTATTGATCGCCGATCGGCACGTAGAACATCCCGTAGGAGCCGAGCAGGACCATCTTCTTGTTCAACTGGTAGCCCAGTCCGATATGCGGCGCGAACTCCTTCCAATCGTGGCTTGTCTCGAAGGTCTGCGAGCCGTTGTTGAGGAACACGACCGTTCCGGGGATGCCGTAGCTCTTGCTGGTGACGGCGGTGTCGAAGGTCGACCACCGGCCGTACTTCTCGTGCCACGATCCGGTCCCCTCCCAGCGCAGATCCAGCGACAGGGTCAGCTTCGGGCTGAGCTTCCAGTCGTCCTGAACGAATAGCGAACCGAGCTTGCGGCGGCCATATAGATCGTTCGGCACGACCTTGCTGCCGCTGGCGGCCGCACCGAGCAGGAAGCTGGCAAAGCCAAATCCGGTCTTGCTCGCGGCGAAGTTCGCCTGCGGCAAGCCGGTCTGATCGGGCGAGAAGCTGAAGCCGAGATACTGCGCGCCGTTGTGGCTGTTGAGCTGCAATGCGCGGAACTCCCCTCCGAACTTGAAGGTGTGCTTCGATTTGACCCAGCTCAGGGTGTCGTTGTATATGAACGAGTTGCCGACGTAGAAGCCTCCCCACGGGTTGCCGAGCGTGGTGGTGGAGATGCCGTTCACGGCGCTGCCAAAGGAGATGCGCGGGAAGTTGTTGGCACCGGTGCCGACGCCCAGCTTCGAGGGCCAGTTCGTGCTGTTGTCAACCGGCTGGCTCGGATTGATATACCGGCCGAAGGTGAAACTGGCGACGTTCATCATCGTCGGCGTGAAGGTGTGGCTGTCGTTCGCGGCCACGCGGCGGCTCTGAACGTCCTGCGACCGGCTGTTGGCAAGTGGACCGCCGCCGTCGGGTCCCAGGGCAGGATCCCATAGGCCGCCCGAGTCCAACAGCATGCGCGGGCGCTCGGTCCAGTTGATGTGACCGCTCAGGTGGTTCTTGGTGCCGAAATTGTGGTCGATCTTGCCCGTTTCCTGGTTCTGGTGGAAGAAGGTGGTATTGCTCAGCGTCAACTGGCTGTTGTTGATCAGCCCAGGGCGCTCTGGAGGGTAGTACTGCTGGAGCAGGCTCACGACTTTCGCCGAAGCCGGGCTGATGCGACCCGAGGGAATGACGTTTGCCAGTCCGGGCAACGGCGCACCCGTCGTCGGGCTGAACCCGAAACCGTCTTTCACCGTCCCGTTTTGGGCGGCGGTCAGGCCGGTCACCGGGTCAACCTGCCCGGCGGTCACTGCCCGCTGCGAGGCCGGATCGAAGATCTCGCCCGAGTAGATGGGCCGGCCCAGCGCGTCAGTGCCCAGGATCGTGCCGGTGTTCAGCAGCGCGGAGAAGTTGCCGGCGAGCATGTCCGAAGTGGGTACGCTGTTGTTGAAGCCGCCGAGCCGGTAGTCGTCCTGCATGTATCGCTCTAACGCGAAGAAGAAGAACGTCTTGTTCTTGTGGATCGGTCCGCCGATGCTGCCGCCGTAGTCCTTCATGCTGTCGGGATCGCGTGGCCGGCCGTAGAAGTTGTTGGTCCAGGAGTTGGCGTCCAGCGATTCACTGCGGAAGAAGCCGAAAGCGGAACCGTGGAACTGGTTTGTGCCCGACTTGATGGTGAACTTGTAGACGCCGCCGCCTGTCCGGCCATCCTCCGCCCGAACACCACTTGTTTCGACCTTAAACTCCTGAATTGCTTCGAAGGAAGGGTTCATCTCGTCGATCGCGCCGCCGATCTGTACTACGGCGGACGTGCCGTCTATCAAGACTTCCTTCGAGAATGCCAGGCTGCCGGAGATGTGCGACGTCCAGGAGTTGCCCTCCACTCCCGGCACGGTGGCGTAAGCGAAAGCCTCGACGTCACGTCCGCCTCGGATATCGAGAGGCAGATCTTTGGCGATGATGCTATCCAGGCCGGAGCCGACCTGCGTCGCCGAAGCTTCCAGCAATGGCGCCTCGGCAGTCACCTCGACAACCTCTGTGATGGAGCCCAGGGCCATTGCCACATCGATTCTGAGAACCTGGGCGATCTCCAGCGTCAGATTGGTGCGGTTGACCTCTTTGAAGCCCTCCTTAATGAACTGCACTGAGTATTTCCCGATGGGCAGGTTCATCAACTGGTAGATTCCGGCTCCGTTGGATTCAGTGTTCGTTTGCACCTGTGTTTCTGTGTGTACGGCCGTTACCTTGACACCGGGGATCAGGGCTCCGGTTGAATCGGTAACGGTTCCGATGATGGATGCACGGTCCGTTTGCGCCCAGGCAACGGCAGACGCCAGGAGCGCACAAATTCCAAGCACTAACGACAAACGCCTCATACCATTACTCCTTGTCTGTACCCCAGACGACAAATGTCATATGAATGCTTTCCCGCGTTCGCAATGCCCAGCCTGCACGCAATGCTGATGCGGATGTAGTGATTGACCCCACGGGCGAACAGCTCCGCCACTCTTGTATCACCGATAGCGAGTGTTGTCACACCGACGCTTTCAGCAAACGTTTTCGTGAGGATTCTATCGCTGCACCGTGGGGGTGTCAAGCAGAAACTGACTGGGGCTGGCGGCAGAGGTTTCGTAGGATCGGTTCTTGCGCCCCCACTCATCTCGAGGATAGGGCGCCATTGGGCGTTTGGGATAGTTAAGTCGTTTGTTTTGAATGTCGTTTAGTGCCTACTTGAGATGAGGTTTCCACCCTTTGCTCGGCCCCGTCCAAGACGAGACGAGGCTGCGGGTTGTAGGTTGATGGTATGGGAGTCTGCCCAAATCGCCAATGTTTCGGCATTTCGAAGGCGATTGACGACCAGAAACACCTCGGGCAAGTAATCTCCTCATCTAAGACGCCGGCCACAGACGGCATTCTACGGCGGGAAGTCTGTGCACAGGCCCGAAGCAGGCGCACGAAAAGGGGTTGTTCAAAAGGTCGAATGGTGCTAGCATCTCAAACTTGAGTAAACGTTTTCGGAAATATTCGAGGGGGGCGGAACTCGAATGAACATCCGTGAGATCGCGAAGCGCGCGAATGTCTCTATAGCGACCGTGTCGCGCACCATCAATCGTCACCAGACGGTCGACCCGAAACTCGCGAAGCGGGTGTGGAAGGTCGTGGAGGAAATTGGTTATTACCCTAACACTCAGGCGCGAGCCCTCGTTTCCGGGAAGAGCCGGATTCTGGGACTGATTGTGTCGGAGATCACGAACCCATTTTTCCCCGAAATCGTTCAGAGCTTCGAGAACACTGCCGTGGCGAACGGGTACGAGATTCTCGTCACCTCCACAGTCCATGAGCCGAAGCGGATGGAACTGGCCGTACGGCGCATGATCGAGAGGCGCGTGGACGGAGTGGCGGTGCTTACGTTCGGGTTCGAAGAGACGCTCACGGCGGACTTGCGATATCGGAAAATGCCTCTCGTGTTCGTTGACGTCGGACCGCTTGCGCCCGGCGTCGCCAACATCCGCATCAATTATATGAACGGCCTCCGGCAGGCTGTCCAGCACATCGCGGCACTCCGCCACGAACGAATCGCGTTCGTGACCGGTCCGCTGACTCTCAAATCGGCCATCACGCGGCGGGAGTGTTTTGAGAGGTCCATGCAAGAGATTGGACTGCATGTGGCCCCAGAATACATTGTGGAGGCGGATCACACACTGGAAGGGGGCATGCGCGCGTTCGCCGGTATCGCCGGGCTGAGGGAGCGCCCGACGGCGGTGCTCTGCTCCAACGACATGACCGCGATCGGAGTCATGCGGGAGGCGTACGAGTACGGCATTTCGGTGCCCCGCGAATTATCGGTAGTCGGATTCGATAACATCCGGCTTTGCGAGTTCACCACGCCACCCCTCACCACCGTCGAGATGTCGCAAGTGGGCCTGGCGCAACTCGCCTTTCGCGCGCTCGTTGAAGAGCTCGAAGACACGGAGGCGGCCAGAGCGCCGCGGGAATACACGCTGACAACGAACCTCGTGCTCCGGCGGTCGACCGCGCTTGCTCAGGAAGCAGGCTCGGCCTCCAGCAATCGTGCGCGTGGAGAAGAACCCGCGACTACCGCGTGAAGCTGCGCATCTCCTGCGTGTAAGATAAGTGGCGGTGTCTGCGGTGCTGGCCTTATTTGAGCCGCGACGTCCTGACCGGGAAGAGCGACCTGCCCGCGCGGACATCCGCCGAGTTACTGGTGAAGCCCAAATGACACCGAACATTCGCCGAAGAGACTTCTGCAAGACCGCGGTGGTGGCAGCAGCGGCCAGTCATCTACAAGCGGACGATGGGCCGCCCGCGCATCTCCTCAAACCATTTTCGTCGCTCGAGGAAGCCCTCGACGGACCGTGCAGCACCTTTTTCGGAGTAAAGGTGGAGAGTGTTTCCACCGCAGCCGGAGTCAGGCGGCAGCGCCTGCCGAGAGATTCGAAGACGCGCTATCCCGCGGGTGGCGTCAGCGGGGAGGAAGAACCGCACAGCTTCTTTCTGAGCTTTGAGATCACCAACAACAGCATCGTCTGCTCCGCGACGTCAACAGGTTTGTTGCAGAGCCCCTGCATCTTTTCTCGGATGGTGAGCGCGGAGCGCCGCGGCCGGAAGTTCGAGGCCGCAGAACTCCTGGGAGGCAGCGCGTGGTCATTTGGGATCCGGCTGCGTGGAGAACAGCCGGTGCGCCTGCCGATGACGCAAGGCACGACAGTACAACTTCTGGGCAACGTCTTCCCGCTGTTCGGCTACTCGCATGGGGATCTGTGCATCCGGGTTTTGACATTTGCGCCAAGCCAAGGCGACGCGCGCGGCGGAGATCCGCGGGCCATCCTCGCCGTCCTGGAAATACGGAACACGGGTCCTGAGATCATCCAAGCGAGTGTGCTTGCACCGAACCTGCGCGATGAGGCGGAGGTGAGCGAGACCACGGGACTGGCGAGCCCCGTCGAGAGCCCGCACCCCCGTTTCACCGAGCACCCTGTTCCGATCAAGCCAGGCTTCGAGGCAGTTGTATGCCTGGATGAAACGTCATGGAATCCCGGGTGTCCCGCGATTGCATGCACGCTAAAGCCGGGGGAAGTTCGGATCTTAAGCTTTGGCCTTTTGCTCGGCCGGACCCCGGAGGAACTGCGGTCCACCGCGAGGGTATTGCGGAGCCGGAGCATGCTGGACTGGCTGAATATGATGTACGGCGTCAGCCTGACCCGATATGGGCGGCTTTCGATAGCGGATGATCCCTATTACTCGGAGAACTACGTCCGGCTGGTGGAGGAAGGTAGTACAGCGATTCTCTACTCGCCGGAAGGAGCGCAGTTCAACGGGGGGCCGAGCGGCTTCTCGGACTTCGGCATGACGCTGTTCGAGCCGGAGTTCGTTGCGCCCACTCTGCGGTCGCTGGACGGTTTCCGGCCGAGGCCGGTTGGTTCGCCGGCTCCAGCCGGGCTCGACGACTCGCTGGTCAACGCGCTCGGTCCACTCTATTTGGTCGCTCCTTACTACCGGACCACGGGAGACCGCGCGCTTTTCAAAGAGCATCCCGGGCTTCTGGTGTTCGCTCGCGAGCGCCTTGCCGACATTCTGGCAACGCGCCAGGGCGAGCCTTATCTCTTCCCATCAAAGATGATCTGGGACGGTCCTTCGCTGGGCGACTACCACACCGGTTCGAACATCATGGCGTGGCTTGCGTTTGACGGCATGGCGCGGGTTGCAGCCGAAATCTACAACGAGCCTGTGCTGGCGGCGCTGTGGTCCGACACGGCGGCCCGAATCCGGAAGGACATCTACCGCTACTGCACCGGGAACAGTTCACTGGGCCGGCGGTTCTTCGAAGGGGGGAACCGCGATGGCACGTTTGCGCCAGGCCACGACGGCGAAGAGGCGTTCACCACGCTGGCGCCGTTCTTTGGCTTCTGTGAAGCCGACGACCCCGCGCTGGTCAATCATGCACGGCTGGCGTTCACAACGGAGAATCCTCTCTATGAGCCGGCGGTCGATGGCATCTGGTGGGAGAGGAAGGGCGCTCGCGGCAGTGGTATCACCATGCCTGGCCAAATGGCCATGCTCGCTGGCGCCGGGAACGAAGGCGAACTGCGCGCGCGCCTAGAGCAATTGCGCGGTCTGACGGACATTGACGGATCCATCTGGTGGTGGCCCTATCTGTATCCGGCGAATGATCCCGATCACATCCGGCGCCGGGACTGGCCCACCGACTGCGCGAAGTCCGGATACGTAGCCGCCATCTACTGCTGCCTGTTTGTGAACAACATCATCGGGGCTCGGGTGGACGTACCGGCCCGGCAAGTCGCCTTGCGCCCTTTCTGCCCCTGGCGGCAATTCAGTTGGACCGGATGCCGGCTGGGCAAGGCTTCGTTCGATTTCGAATACAGGCGCGATGAGATGCGCATTGTAGGACGGATCACGAACCGGAACCTGGGATCTTATACGGGCACCATCGAACTGGTTGCCCCCGCAGGCACCCGAGTGCAGGGCGCAATCCTGAACGGTGCGGCTGCGCCCGATTCCCGCAGCACCATGCGCTACCGCCGGCCTGCAGCACAAATCTCGCGGCCGCTCGCGCCGGGTGAGGATGCCCAATTCGAGATCAACTGTTCGATTTGATCGGTCGGCCTGGAGATTGGCATCCTGTGCCACCGTGAGCGCCATAGAGACGAGTTCCGAGGGGCTGTAACCGGTCAACTCTGGACTGGACCATCCAACTCCAGGACGATGATCGTGTCTGGCACCTGGCGATCCGCAAGCGGCAC
>JBEKHU010000084.1:0-8530 GCA_050012115.1 Bryobacteraceae bacterium
CTTCTCCGGCACCTCGATGCCGCTCGCGTCGCGGCCCGTGCCGTAGAAGGTGTGGCTCGCCGGGTCCGACACATTCGCCCCATCCACATTGAACGAGTAATAGTGGAAGCCCGGCACGAGCGGATCGGTCGTCGCGTACCACAGCCCGTCGGCGGCCTTCTTCATCTCGTATTTGTCGTGGCCGATCAGCACCTGCACGCTCTGCGCCTCGCCCGCCTTCAATTGAAACGTCGCGCGAAGGTCCGGGTGAATGCGCGGATACTGCGAGTTGAAGACGTTCGTCGACGCGGGCTTGGCTTCGTCGGTCGCCGCCACGGGAGCCGGCTGCGCGCACACCATCCCGCAGGCCAGCCCCGCCAGGAGAATCCAGTATTTGTTCATCGTCTTGACCCCGCTTGGCTGTAATGACTCCGCTCAGCTCCGCGGCGCCGCGTCGCTCACTTGAACAAAAGCGGCGCGAACTCGTGCAGATCCCGCCGCCAGGTCAGCCACTCGTGGGCCGTGCCCGGCGACTCCCAATAGACGTGTTTTATGCCGGCCTGCGTCAGCGCGTCGTGGAAGGCGTGCACGCCCCTATACATCATCTCCGGCTCCTGCGTGCCGATGCCGATCCACACGAGCTTCACCTTCTTGTTGAATGCCGCCGGATCCGCCATCACGCCGTTGTAGGCCGTCTTAGCATCGAACGGTCCGCCCGGCCCGATGCCGCCCGACCCGCTGAAGCCGCCGATGCAGGCGAACTTGTCCAGGTGCGCCATCGTGATCTGGAACGTCTGCATGCCGCCCATCGAGAGGCCCGCCATCGCGCGATGCTCGCGATCGGCGAGTGTGCGAAACGCGCTGTCGATGGTCGGGATCAGGTCGTTGATCACCACCTCTTCGAAGGTCGTGAAGACGAAACGAAACGGGCGCCCCGGCCCCGGCGGTTG
Source organism: Bryobacteraceae bacterium (assembly GCA_050012115.1). GTDB lineage: Bacteria > Acidobacteriota > Terriglobia > Bryobacterales > Bryobacteraceae > CAIVVT01. The sequence goes on from JBEKHU010000084.1 coordinate 930, forward strand.
CGGCGGCTGTTCGCCCGGCTTCATCGCGTAACCCTTGTCCATGACGATGATCATCGGCACGGCCTTCTTCTCCGCGATCAGGTTGTCCAGGATCAGGTCCGCGCGCCCCTGTTTCGGCCAGCCCGTCTCATCCTCGCCGCCGCCGTGCTGCAGGTACAGCACGGGATACCGCGCCTTCAAATTAGTGTCGTAATCCGGCGGTGTGTACACGAACGCGCGCCGCCACGCCTGCACCGTCTTCGACCAGTAACGGAAGTTGCGCACCTGTCCGTGCGGCACGTTCTTCACCGCGTCATAGTCCACCCCCGCCTCGGGAATCTCGATGCCGCTGAACTGCCGCCCCACGCCGAAGAACGTATCGCTGCCCGGGTCTGGCACCGACACGCCGTCCACCCACAGTTGGTAGTAGTGGAACCCCACCACCTGCGGCGGAATCTTCACCGTCCACACCCCGTCGGCGCCCTTCGTCATGTCGTACTTCTTGGCCATGATGTCCACCTGGACCTTCTGCGCATCCGGCGCCTTCAGCCGGAACGCCACGCTCAAATCCGCGTACACCTTCGGGTACTCCGCGTTCATGATGTTCGAACTGGCGGGCTTGCCTTCGTCTGCGGCCTGGCCTGCACAGAGGCCTGCGGCTAACAGGGCCATCAAAGGTAATCGCACGTTGTCTCCCTTCCTGATACCGGCTATCAACTGCTGCAAATTCGCCGCACCACGGCGCGGCTGCGTCTCGCCGCCGTCACGCGCTCGGCCATTACGGCTCGATCGAGATGACCGTCACCGACTTAGGCTCGACAATCACCGCGAGCTTCCCGTTCTGCACCTTGGCCGAAATCGGCTTCGGAACAACCGTCTGCGGCGCTTCGAACGAATTGACGCTGTCACCCTTGGGCGCCGTCAACGTCTCGCCGCCTACCGACTTGATCTTGGCGCCGGCCACATCCAACTCGATCTCCGCGTTCTGTTCGGGATCGACGTTCGTGATTCCCACCCACAGCTTGCCGGAAGCGTCCTTCGCCGCGATGGCATCCACGCGCGGCAGGCTAACGTCGCCGTACTTGTACGTGCCAGGGTCAAAGGAGACCGGCACGAACGTGGCATCCTGGAACGGCACGTACATCCGGAAGACATGATAAGTCGGCGTGAGAATCATCTTCTCTTGGTTGGTGAGGATCATTGCCTGCAGCACATTGATCATCTGGGCGATGTTGGCCATCCGGACGCGGTCGGCGTGACGCGCGAAGATGTTGAGGTTCAAGGACGCGAGAACCGCGTCGCGCAGGCTGTTCTGCTGCACCAGGAAGCCGGGATTGGATCCGGGCAGGGGCGCGTACCAGGCTCCCCACTCATCCACGACCAGTGCGACCTTCTTTTGTGGGTCGTACTTATCCATGACCGCCGATTGCTTTGCAACCAGCTCTTCCATCTCGAGCGTGTGCTTGAGGAATCGCGCGTACTCAGCTGTCCCGAAGCCCACCGAGGCGTATGACGGCGGCCACTTGACCACCGTGTAGGAGTGCAGAGAGAGCCCGTTGATGTCCCAACTCCAGTGGCGGCCCTGATATGCCTTCATGATGGTCTCGGTCCACTCGGTGCCCGGATCGCCAGGCCCAACCGCGATCTTGAGCATCTGGTTTTTTCCCTGCTGAGCCGGGTTGAAATTGCGGACGAAGCGGCTGTAGATCTTAAGCTGGCTCAGGTAGTAGTCGGCGCTCATGTTACCGCCGCAATCCCAGCTCTCATTGCCGATACCGAGGAAAGCGATCTTGTACTGGGCGCTATGCCCGTTGGCGGCGCGCTCTTTGGCCAGCGTCGTCGGCTGGCTGGCGGTCAGGTATTCCAGCCACTCGGCCGCCTCCTCTGGCGTGCCTGAGCCGACGTTCACCGAAAGGTAGGCCTCGCTCCCGATCTGATCGAGAAAATCCATGAATTCGTGCGTGCCGAAGCTGTTCGGCTCGATCACTCCGCCCCAATTCGGATTGAGCGTCGCGGTGCGCTTGTCCGCTGGGCCAACGCCCTTGCGCCAGTGGTACTCATCAGCAAAGCAGCCGCCCGGCCAGCGCACATTTGGCACCTTCAGCGCACGCAACGCGGCCACGACGTCGTTACGGATACCACGAGTGTTCGGAATCGGCGACTCCGGGCCGACCCAGATGCCCTCGTAGATGCCGCTGCCGAGGTGCTCGGCGAACTGGCCGAAAATGTTGCGGTCGATCCTTGCTCCGGACTTGGATGGATCAACCGTCAAATGAACCTTATCCGCAGCCCGGCCGGGTGCGGCCAGCGTGAGGACAAGAAGTCCGATGGTGCTGGACATAGCACGAACCATAGACAGTCTCCTTCAGACAACGAAACGGCGAACGAGGACAAGAAACGAACCACCCACAGAATAACGCGCGCCGGCTCTAGCGAGTCATCCTGCGCCGCACTCGGGGTCCTGACGAACAGTTGGCCGACTGCGGTGCAGCCTCGCCCGTACTTCGCCTTCAACGAGCCGGGAGACCTGCTCGTCAAGTCCCGCGGGGGGAACCTTGGAATTCCTCAATATACAGATCAGGTCGATGCGGGAACAAGGCGAATAAGTCATTCCCCATCAAATGATCTTCTCGATGCGTCATGCCGCCGAATTCGCGGCAACGTCCGGCTCACACCGTTCGGAGAAACGCAGCACCCCGCAGCACGCCCTCAATAAACCGTGTGGCCAACCGTGACCCCCAGCCAATCGTCGGTGCGGAAAGGCGTGGCCGGAAGTCCTGCCCCGCTAAAGAGGGTCGCGGCTGGATTAGCCTGCCACGCGTACCGTGCGGCCACCGGGCTGGGGACCGCCTTCGACGATACGACGACGGCATCGCCTTCGATCCGCGCCTCCGCCCAGTACCATTTGCGGTCGTCCCCGGCCAGCGAGAACTCGCCCAGCCGCTCAGCCGCGAATGCCGAGTCACAACGCGTCGACGTGGACTTCACCTTCGACGGGCAATGGCGGGACTCCCGCATGGAAATGTTCCCAGCCGCCGCGTCCTTCACCGTCACCACGCGCACCCAAGACTGACTAGGGGCAATGCCACCGCCCCAGCGCCCGCACATTGCATTACACCCGACGGCCGATTGGCGTCTTTTGGCGTCACGGCAGAAATGCGCATAACACGCGATTCCGCCTAATTGCTAGATGTGGAAGGGGTTGTTGGAGCGGGAGACGGGGATCGAACCCGCGACGTCCAGCTTGGTACGCTGGCACTCGCGCCGGTTTGTGCTACGCGGTCACTCATGCCTGAGGTCGTGTTCGGTTAATGTCTGCGGGGACAGGCTATTTCCAATACTCGCGGTCCAGTGACCTGTATTGCACGGCCTCCGCGATGTGTTTGGCCTGGATCTGCTCAGCGCCGCCGATATCGGCAATCGTGCGTGCGACCTTCAAGATTCGGTCATGGGCGCGGGCCGATAGCGCGAGCCGGCGGATGGCCATCTCCAGGGCCCTCTCCCCAGCGGCGTCCAGCGGGCAGAACTCGCGCAGCCGCCCGGGCGGGATGTTGGCGTTCACAAAACCGCGATCCGACTGCCGTGCGCGCGCCGCCAGCACCCTGCCGCGCATCTCGGCCGAACTGGAGCCGGTACTCTTGCTGCGCATCTCCTGATAAGCAACCGCCGGAACCTCAATGTGGAGGTCAATCCGGTCCAGTAAGGGGTTGATGATCTTGCCCAGGTATCGCTGGATCATGGCCCCCGTGCACCTGCAGGAATTGGATTCGTGTAAGTATAGACCGCACGGACAGGGGTTCATCGCCGCGACCACCATGAAACCGGAGGGGACCAGTAGAAGTGATCGTATGCGCGGACATGACCCATTACCAGTTCTTCATCGGCCTTGCAGCCGCGGCGCGCCCTTCGTGTCTTCAGCGGGTGGCGGGAAGAGAATGGCAAATACCACGGTTGGCCGACTGGCCGGCATGCGTGGGGGCCGGAGAGCACGCCCGGCACCGACGAAGGCGGCGAGAGGCCATGGAGGCCGGCTACGGCCAGGCGGCGGGATAGGCCTCCTCGAAACGACCGGCGGACGCCGCGCGACCGACCAAGCCAGCCCTCGCGTGCATAGCCGAAATCAAAATGACGCCGGTGCCCGTGCGCCCACTTTGGCCAGGGCGCGCCGCTGAGGCCTCGGTGGCACCGTACGTCCACCCGGCCCGGGCGACGCGCCAGACGGCGGGTTGCAACCGGCGGCGGGGCGAGGGATCTTAGAGTGTTCTGAGGGAGGTAAATGGCACACATCAAAGCGAAGGGCCGGAACTGTTGGGCGGTCCGCGTCTTCTTGGGGCGCGGTGGCGACGGCAAGCAGATGTTCAGGAACAAGATCATCCACGGCACGAAGCACGACGCGGAGCGATGGGCGGCTGACGCGACGCGCGACAGGGATATGGCCGGGACGGGCGTGGAACAGCACACGCTTCTGACAGGCGCGCTGCTGGACGATCTGCTTCTCGACTATCGCGCCACCAACAAAGCCAAGAGCATCGACTGGGCAGAGATGGTGGTTCGCGTCCACCTGCGACCGACGTTCGGCGACCAGGTCGCCTCCCGAGTGAACTCGAACGACATTCGCGCCTATGTCGCGGCGCGGCAGAAGGCAGGCGCGGCGAACGGCACGATCAATCGCGAGCTGGCGATCCTGCGGCGGGCATTCAACCTGGCGCGGCTGGCGACCCCTCCGAGAATCCAGCGGGTGCCGCACTTCACTATGCTGCGGGAAGCGCCGCCTCGAGCCGGTTTTCTCGAAGATGATCAATACCGCGCCCTGCTGGCCGAGCTGCCGGACTACCTGAAGCCCGTCCTGGGCTTCGGCTTCTGGACCGGTTGCCGCAAGGGCGAGATCCTCTCACTTCAATGGCAGCAGGTTGATCTGGCGCGCGGCATCATGCGGCTCAGTCCCGGCAGCACGAAGAACGATCAGCCGAGGGTCGTCCCGCTGGCGGCGGAACTGCGGCAACTCCTCCAGATGCAGAAGGTGAAACGCGACCAGTGGTTCCCGAAATGCCGGCTGGTGTTCTTCGGCGAGACGGGCGGGCCCATCACGGACATGCGCAAGGCGTGGGCTGCGGCATGTCGGCGCGCGGGGTTGGTGGACGACAACGGCAACCCCACCACGATCTTCCACGACCTACGCAGATCAGGCGTCCGCAACCTTTTACGCGCTGGCATCCCCGAGAAGGTCTGCATGGCGATCAGCGGGCACAAGACCCGCAGCATCTTCGATCGCTACAACGTGGTCTCCGAAACGGACCTGGTCAATGCGGCGGTGAAGCTCCAGGCGCACATCGATGCGACGAGGCAAGCCGGCAGTTGCACTCCTGTTGCACTCGCGCCTTCGGGCAAAGCTTCCGGCCCGGTGCAATAATTCAGCTAAGTCTTTTGTTTTCATGGTGGCCGAGGTGGGGGTCGAACCCACACGTCCAGTAAAGAACGCCAGATTTTGAGTCTGGTGCGTCTGCCAGTTCCGCCACTCGGCCATGCGCGGGCTACCGTCAATTGTACCGGCTCGGAGCGCCCTAGGAAAGCCGCGCCGCCGCTACCTGCCGCGTTACCAGCGCAGCAGCACCAGTTCGGAACAAAACGCCGGGCCCATCGCCGCCAGTAGCCCCCATGTCCCGGGAGCCGGAGTCCGCTTCATCTGGATCTCCTCCAGCACGCACAGCACCGAGGCCGACGACAGGTTGCCCATCCGCCGCAGGCAATCCCACGACGCATCCAGTGCGCCGGCGGGCAGTTGCAGTGCCGCTTGCGTCGCTTCGAGCACCTTCGGCCCGCCCGTGTGAATCACAAAGCAGCCGATATCACCGCGCTCCAACCCGTGCTCGCCCAGAAAAGCGTCGACATCCGCCGCCAGGTGAGTTTCCACTACCTCGGGCACCTCGCGCGAAAGCACGATCCTGAACCCCTTCTCGGAGATGTCCCAACCCATGACATGCTCCGAATCCGGGTAAAAGATCGACTTCGTCGCCAGAATCCGCGGGCCGCTGGCCGGCAGGTTGTCGCCGCTCACCAGCACCGCCGCCGCGCCGTCGCCGAACAGTCCTGTGGAGATGAGGTTCGCCATCGAAAAATCGTCGTGTTGCAGCGTAAGCGAACACAGTTCCACGGAGATGACCGCCGCGGCCTGGTCAGGATACGCCTTCACGTAATCCGAGGCCCGGGCGATGCCCGCGGCACCCGCCACACAGCCCAGCCCGAAGATCGGCACGCGTTTTATGTTCGCCGGCAGACGCATCCGATTCATCAGCCGTGCCTCGACCGACGGACTAGCGATGCCCGTCACCGACACGAAAATGATCGCGCCCAGGTCGCTTTTCTCCAGCCCAGCGCGCTCCAGCGCCGCGCCCAGGCTCTCCTCGCTCAGATCCACGGCCACGCGGATCCAGTGATTGTTGGCCGCGCCCCAGCTCGTCAGCCCCGGATACTCCTCAATCGGCAGCGCAATGTGCCGCGTCTCCACGCCCACGCGATTGTGCAGCCGCTCCAGGAACAGCGGGTTTTCCAGCCGCGTCCCCCAATGCGCCAGAAACGCCTTGAGTAGGGTCTCCTGGCTGTATTCGTATTTTGGAAACGCGCTCGCGACACCGGCAATTCTCATTGTTGACTCGGGCTCTATGGCAGTCTGGACAACTCTTCACTATACAGGTGGTTGTGAGGGTACTCCCGCGAAAGATCCCGCAGGATGTTCTTTGCCGTGGTGTTGTCCTTGTCGCGCAACGCGGCCACGGCCACCAACAGACGCGCGAACGGCCGCAGGTAGCGGCCCTTCTCGGCTGTGATTCGGACTCTTCGGATGCCCTCTTCTTTGTCGGTCTGGGAGCCGCCCAGCCGCAGCAGCCAGCGCAACGGCAGGGGCTTCTGGCTCAGCATGTAGTTCTCGACGCCACTGGCTAGATAAGCATCATAGAAGCTTGGATCGATGCTCAGCAACCGCTCCGACAACTGCCGGCTCTGCTTCATCAGCGAAAGCGAATCCAGATAGCGCTTTTCGACCAGCCCCTCGTAGTCCGACCTCAGCCCCATCGCCAGGATGGTCGCGAACAGGGAGGTCGTGTCCCGTGGATTCGACGCCAGCCGCCGCCCGGCGATCTTCAGCGTCGCGTCAATCTCCCCGTAAAACGCGGTCCGCGTGCCCGGCGCGGGCGTGAGGGCGCGGTGAAAGCCGCGGAAGTGCTCGTCGTGGACGAAGAACTCCGACTGCAGGATGCGCAAACGGTCGAACTCGGAGAACAGGTACGCCGCCGCCGTCGACACCGGGCCCAGCGGATCGTCCGGGTGCTCCTTCTTCCAGGCGGCGAAGGTATTGTGCGCCTGGTCGAATTCCAGGTTGTACATCTGGCGGTAGCCCGCTTCGATCGGGCTCTCTTTCGTGGGCATGCTTTCGGCCCCGGCCGCGACTCCCGTCAGCAGCAGGCCAGTCGTGACCGCCACAGCCGGCAGACCCATCGCTCGCCAACCCATGCTCCGGCGCCGCGCGCCTGCGTTCTCCTGATGACGCTGAATGCGGGTGCCCTCCTGCTCCGGTCTTGCGCCGGTGTCGTCCGGCTGCGGCTGGGCGCCGGCGCTGACCATACTCT
>JBEKHU010000085.1:0-8480 GCA_050012115.1 Bryobacteraceae bacterium
GGACGACAGGTGCGCCTTGGCCGACGACAACCCGCGCGACCGCCTTGCGCGCGGCGAGATCCACTCGTTCGAGAAGCGCCGAATCGGCTTCCGTCGTTCCGGCGACAAAAGCGGCAGGCCGTTCCGGGGAGGGGTGCGCGAGCAGGGAAGAAGGCTGGCAGGAAAGCGGAATGGTGTGCCGCAGCGCGAAGGCGAGGAGGTCTACAACCGCGATGGCGCGGTCCGCGGCCAGGGCAACGTAGGCGACGCCGCGGAAGCCTTCGGCGTGCTTGCGGCGGCAGCCGGAAGCCAGCGCCGCGCCCAAGGCCAGGAATCCGCGGCGAGTCCACACGGGCGTCGGCTGCATGGGGGCGAATCAGAGAAACGCCATGGTTTTGATGCCGGAGATGTCAAAGCGCTTGCGGCAGCGGAGCTGCTTGCAGGCGGCCTTGTCGTCGATCAACACCATGTAGCTCTGAGCTTTCTGGAACTTGGCGCGGTCCCGCTCGTCGGCGCCAGGGGGCAGACGGTCCTTCTTGGTGCGCACCAGCCATTTCAACTCGTGTTCGTCGGTGGCGCGGCAGAAGGGGCAGGTGAGGCGGATGCTCCGCGTCGCTTGCGATTCGGTGTAGAACTGGCGCTCGTCCACGGTTACCGTATCCCAGACTATCATCGAAGCCACCCATTGGGGCTACGAGTGGGAGACGGTGGCCGCGGGCGGGTTACCCGAGCCGGAGTGGAAGTCCAGGCGGCGCGGCTGTAGAAGCATGCTCCGGGATTGTGCGGAGTTTCCGCCGGCATTCCCAAAGGCTCTGGAAAGACGCGAAGAATCAACGTGTTAGAAACGCACCGGCGGTTTGACAACGAGCGGATATGCTACGCTCGAAGGGAATCCGAGTTTCCGGCTGAAACGCCCCGGAAGGGTGGAAGCGGAGCCGGCTACCCTCGAAAGACGCAGGAGTTTTCCACAAGCCGCGATGAGCATCCGTTCGTTGTTCAGCCTGTTTTCCTCCGACCTGGCGATTGACCTGGGTACGGCAAATACGCTTGTCTATGCCCGCGGCAAGGGGATCGTGGTCAACGAACCCTCCATTGTCGCGATCAACAAAAACAACGGCGAAATCGAGGCGGTCGGCAAGGAAGCGAAAGAGATGGTCGGCCGGACGCCGGGCAACATCGTTGCCATCCGGCCGATGAAGGATGGAGTGATCGCCGACTTCAAAGTCACCGAGCGGATGCTCAACTACTTCATCCACAAGGCGCACGGGCGCAAGGTGCTGGTGCATCCGCGCATCATCATCGGCGTGCCGAGCGAGATCACGCAGGTGGAGAAGCGGGCGGTCGTCGACTCAGCCTACCGCGCCAAGGCGAGTGAAGTTCACCTGGTGGAGCAGGCCATGGCGGCCGCGATCGGCGCCGGGCTCCCAATCACCGAACCGTCGGGCAACATGATCGTGGATATCGGCGGAGGCACCACCGACGTGGCGGTGATTTCGCTGTCGGGCATCGTCTACTCGCGTTCGGTGCGCATCGCGGGCAACGAGATGGACGACGCGATCATGCAGTACCTGAAGCGCAAATACAACCTGCTGATCGGAGAGCGCACGGCGGAGCAGATCAAGATTCAGATTGGGAGCGCCTTCAAGCTCGACAAGCCGATCACGATGGAGGTGAAGGGGCGCAACCTGATCGAGGGCGTGCCGAAGACCGTTCTGATCGGCGACGAAGAGATCCGCGAGGCGCTGACGGAACCCGTTGCGACCATCATGAACGCCATCCGGGTGGCCCTGGAGCGAACCCCGCCCGAGTTGAGCGCCGACATTAGCGATCGGGGCATTGTTCTGACCGGCGGTGGGGCGTTGCTGAAGAACCTGGATCGCCGGATTCGCGAAGAGACCGGCCTGCCCGTTTCGATTGCCGAAGACCCGCTGGCTTCGGTGGTTCTGGGAACGGGGCGAATGCTGACCGACTTCAGACTGCTGCGCCGGATCGCGATCGAGTAAAGGGCCGCGCGGCCGGGCATCTCAGGCGTTTTCTCATGGACGGGCTGTTCAGCCGATACCGCAATCTGAGCGCCTTGCTGGCGCTGCTGGCGGGACAGTTGCTGTTGCTGGCCTGGCAGATCAAGAGCGACGGCGAAACGCGGCTGATCCGCGTCTGGGCGGTGACGGCGGTGACACCGATTGTGCGCGGACTGGAGGCCGTTCGCGAGGGCGCGGGCGGGCTGGCCCAACGCTGGTTCCTGGCAGGGGCGCTGGAGTCGGAAAACGCGCGCCTGAAGCGCCAGGCCGCTGAACTCCAGATTCGCAACCAACTGCTCGCGGAACAGTTGCAGCAGGCGGGCCGGGCCCAGGCCCTGCTGGCATTCCGCAGCCAATTGGGCTCCCACAGCCTGCCGGCCACGATCGTCGGGAGCGCGCCGGGCGTGCAATCGGGGGTGTTCTTCATCGACCGCGGATCGCCGGATGGCGTGAAACGGGGGATGGCGGTCGTGACCGGCGACGGGATCGCGGGTCAAGTTGTGGCCGTGTATCCTTCCGCCTCGCTGATCATGCTCGCGAACAGCCAGGGTTTCGCGGCGAGCGTCATCTCGCAAAAGCACAGAACGCGCGGACTATTGAAAGGGGACGGCAGTTCCTGTCACGTGGAAGGAATCCGCAACGAGCAAGCGTTGGATGAGAGCGAGTGGTTCTACACCAGCGGGGACGATCGGATATTCCCGCGCGGCCTGCGAGTCGGTCCGGTGCGTTCCGTTCGTAACAGCTCCGACGGCAAAGAGGTCGAAGTGCGGCCCGCGGCGTTAGATGGGGACGTGTCCGAAGTGTTGATTCTTCTCGATGCGGTGCACGGACAGATTCCCGACCTTGCGACGCCTGCGCAACCCGATGTCCAGGTCCTGCCGCAACCGCCGGAAGACTCGCGCGAGTCCGCGGCCGCCGCCGCAGCCGCGGCTTCTCCAGCACCGGCCGGTGGCTCCAGTCCGACTCCCAGAACGGATGCCGATCGTTTGAGAGAGCGCTACAAACGGATCGTTGAAGGGCAGGGGATTCAGGTTGGCGTGACGCCCTTCCGCGCGCCGGATTTCAACCGGCAGCCGGCGGCGCAGGCCGCGCCGTCTGGCGCCGGGGCCACGCCTGTGATCCAGCCTCCCGGAGGACCGGCTCAGCCCGGCGTCCCGGCGACCGCAACGGCGCCAGACGGGAAGGCAGCCCCAACTCCGCCGAAGCGCGCTCCGGCTGTGCCGCCGTCCCTGCAGGAGCAGCGATGACGGAATTCGAGAGCACCACCACGCACATCCCGCCGGACCGGCTGCGGGTGTGGAGCTTTCATCCGGCAACGTGGGTGCTGGTGCCGCTCGCGGCGATTCTGTTTCAGGTCTATGTGCCGCGGTTTCTGAGCTACCTGTCGTACCTCGAATTGCCGCTGCTGGTGACGGTCTACTTCTCCGTGATGAGGCGCCAGCCGCCCGCCGGCGCGCTCACGGGTTGCCTGATCGGACTGGCACAGGATTCGCTGACGCACCACTACCTGGGGATGTACGGCATCGTCAAGACGCTGATCGGCTATTCGGCGGCCAGCATCAGCCTGCGCTTCGACGTCGACAATACGGGGCTACGCTTCCTCCTGGGCTTCGGCTTCTTCCTGGCACACCAGGTGTTGTACTGGGCGCTGTCGCATTCGCTGCTGGGCACACACGAAGCGCTGCACGTGCCGCAGACCGTCATCGCGGCGTTTCTGAACGCGGTGGTGGCACTACCCCTGTTCCAAGTCTTGGATAGACTGAAATCGGAGGCGCGCTGATTCGTCCCGCGCCGATCCGGCCGTGACCAGAATTCCCGAGGATCGCGAACACGAAGCGCCGAAAGTCTCGCACTTTCTCCGCAATGACACGCATTTTGGCGCGGTGCAGATCGCGATTTTCCAGTATGTGAGCGTGGCGGTGTTCGTCTTCCTGCTGGCCGGATACTGGGACCTGCAGGTGCGCAACGAGAGCCTGTACAACACCAAGGCGCTGCAGAACCAGATCAAGTCCCTGCCGATGCCGGCGCCGCGCGGCCGCATCCTGGACCGCGAGGGACGCGTGATCGTCGACAACCATGCATCCTACCGGCTAGTGCTGTCGCGCGAGAATCTGCGCGACGAGCACATCCAACCGATTGCGCTCGGGCTGGATCTCGACGCGGACGACCTCGAGGCGCTGGTGCGGCGGTTTGACAAACGGCCCAGCTATTACACGATCCCCGTGAAGGAAGAACTGACGACGGCGGAACTGGCCTTCGTGGAAGCGCACCGGAACGCGCAGATGTTTCCCGAGATGGAGCTGATCAAGTCGCAGTTCCGCCTCTATCCACAGGGCGGTTTTGCATCGCATCTGAGCGGCTATGTTGGCGAGATCAGCGATGCGGAGTTGAACTCTCCCGAATGGGCGAACCACAATCCGGGCGACCTGATCGGCAAGATGGGCGTCGAGCGCTTCAATAACGAAACCCTGACGGGCATCGATGGGCAGCGCCAGGTGCGCGTCGACAATCGCATGAACACGCGCGAGGTGCTGGGCGTGAAGCCGGCGGTGGCGGGCAAGGACCTGCGGCTGACGATCGATCTGGACCTGCAGACGGTGGCGGAACTGGCGATGGAAGGACGCCGCGGGGCGGTGGTGGCCATCGTGCCGGCGACCGGGGAAGTGCTGGCGTTCGTCTCCACCCCGGGTTACGACCCGAACCATTTCGTAGGCCGCATCAACACGCATGAGTGGAAGGCATTAACCGAGGACCCGAACAAGCCGCTGTTCAATCGGGCTCTGCAGTCACAACTGGCGCCGGGCTCGACGTTCAAGCCGATCGTGGCGCTGGCGGCGCTGGAGTCGGGCGCGATCGACGAAAACTTCTCGGTCAATTGCGCCGGAGGGGCGACCTTCTACGACCGCTTTTTCAAGTGCCACAAGAAGGGCGGACACGGGACCGTGAGCCTGCACAAGGGTCTCGCCCAGAGCTGCGACGTGTACTTCTACAACGTCGGCCGGCTAGCGGGCATCGACAATATCGCCAAGTATGCCCAGATGGTCGGCTTCGGCAAGAAGACGGGCATCGACCTGCCGGGCGAGAAAGAGGGCGTGGTGCCCTCCTCGGCCTGGAAGATCCGCACTTTCCGAGAGAAGTGGTACGAGGGCGAGACAATCAGCGTAGCCATTGGCCAGGGCGCGACCACAGTCACGCCGCTGCAACTGGCCTATGCCTACAGCGGACTGGTGAACAAGGGAGTCTGGATGCGCCCGCACGTCGTGGACGACGGGCGGCGGCCCCAAGTGGACCATACGGGGGTCATCCATCCGGAGAACCTGGCGAAGGTGCTGGACGGGATGTGCGCCGTGGTCAACGAGGGCGGCACGGGCGCGGCGGCGCGGCTGCCGGATATCGTTCTTTGCGGCAAGACCGGGAGCGCGCAGCGGGCATCGAACGATTTCTTGAAGACCAAGAAGGGTGCGGAAGAGTTCAAGGACGACGCCTGGTTCGTCGGGTTCGCGTCGCACGATAATCCGGAAATCGTGGTAGCAGCTCTGTTTGAAAACGGCGTGCACGGCAACTTTGCCGCGCCGATCGTGCGCGATGTGGTCAAGGCCTACTTCGATAAGAAGAGCCGCCAGAAGCAACCCGCTCCGGCGCCGAATCTATCCGCTTCCCTGACGCTGGCGGGACCCGCGTCGGGCGCACTGCCGGCGTCGAGGGCGCGCTGATCCGATGCCAGTCGTCCGCTACCGGGTATTCCGCGATCTCGATTGGCCCATGCTGCTGGTGGCGCTGGCCATTTGCGCGCTGGGAATCCTGCAGATCTATTCGGCGACGCACGGCACGCCCAGGGGCAATGCCTGGATGAAGCAGACCGTGTGGCTCGGCGGCGGGTTGTTCCTGATGTGGCTGCTGGCGCGCGTCGATTACCACAACCTGCTGGGCCAGGTAGGGGTGCTTTATGGCACCACCCTCGGCCTGCTTATCCTGACGCTCGTCGCAGGCAGCTACATCTGGGGATCGAAGCGCTGGATTCCTCTTTTCTTCGGCTTTCGATTTCAGCCGGCCGAGCTCGGTAAGCTAGTGATAGTATTACTAGTAGCCCGCTACTTGTCCGAGTTGCGCAGCGATCGGCTGGAGGGGGGGGATCTGCTGAAGCTCGGGTTCCTGGTTGGAATTCCAGCCGGGCTGGTTTTGGCGGAGCCGGATTTGGGGACGACACTGACATACGTTTCCATTCTGGCGATCGGTATTTGTTTTGGCGGTGTCCGCTGGCAGCATTTGCTGGTTATCTTGTTGATTGCAGTGGTGTTGCTGCCATGCGGCTGGTTTTTGTTGAAGGATTACCAAAAGACCCGGCTGCTTACATTCCTCGACCCGATGAGGGATCCGACGGGCAGCGGCTACCAGGTGATCCAGTCGAAAATCGCGGTCGGCGCCGGTGGCATGTGGGGGAAGGGAGTCGCTCGCGGCTCTCAAACACAGCTCCGCTTCTTGCCAGTGGCCTACACGGATTTCGTGATCTCGGCATTTGCCGAGGAACACGGGTTTGTGGGCATTCTGGTCCTGTTCGGGCTGTATTTTCTGCTATTGATGCAGATCGTGCAAAATGCACAAAGAGCTCCGGACCGGGCCGGGATGCTCATCTGCATGGGCGTGAGTTCATTGCTTCTGTTTCACCTGTTGGTGAATGCGGGAATGGCGGTGGGCCGCATGCCCACGACCGGCATTCCGCTCCCTCTGATGAGTTACGGAGGGTCAAGCATGATGTCGGTGTTTGCGATGCTGGGGCTGGTGAACAATGTCCGGCTTCGGCGGTTTGGTACTTGAAGCGAAGTTGAGTGTGCGGCCGGTTGGGAAGTCCTTCCGGTGCCAGGTGTCCGATCAGAGGGTTTGCCGAACGCGGCCGGCGATAGCGCGCCGCGCCCCCGGGGGACCGAGATAGGAAATCGTCTCTCCCGGGCGGAACAACAGGTTTATTGATTGGATTGGAGCCGCTTCTGGGTTGTGCTTCGCGAGGTCCGCGAGTTCCAGAAAGGCTTTTGAGACGCCCGGCCCGATCGCTCCCGCCCCGCTCCACTCGGTGATCGCTCACCTGAGCGGAGGTTGTTCATGCCGTCCAAGGAACTGGTCATCAGCCAGAACCGTCACGAGACAAAAGTCGCGATTCTCGAGGACGGGCAACTGGTTGAGATGTATTTTCAGCGGGCCAACGAGTATTCGCTGGCCGGTAGTATCCACAAGGGGCGAGTCACTAGAGTGTTGCCCGGGATGCAATCGGCGTTCGTCGACCTTGGTCTCGAACGCGACTGCTTCCTGTACGTTTCGGACTTCTTCGAAGAGCACGCCGACGAGATAGACCGCGTCGATGACGGGGTACCCGACCAGCGCGGCCGCGACAGAGACCGGGGTCGGGACCGTGATATGCATCTGCCTCTTCCCCTTCCGGCTTCTCAGGCGGTCGTGCAGAGCGAGCATGTAGCAGTCGAGAACGTCCCCACGGCCGGCGAGGCCCTCGATGCCTCCGCCGAGTCTGCTGCCCCGGCGGAGGGGACCGCTTACACCGACGGGCAGAGGGAACACCGCGGGCGCCGCTCGCGCCGCCGCCGCCGTGGCGGCAGGGGATTCCCTGAGTCGAAGTATGCCTCGCCCACCGCGGCGCCGGAACCACAGGTTGAGGAAGAACCGGAGGGGGAACCGGCCACAGCCGCCGCGCCTGCCGCTGAGGAAATCCTGCTGCTGCCGGGTGAGTCCCTGGCGAAGTACCGGCGCGCAGGTCAGCCCAGTGGGAGGGCTACCGCTGCGAGTCGGGTTGAGCCCCGGGAGTCTCGCGAGCCTCTTGAGAGCGCAGCGCCGTCGGAGACCGACGTTCCTGGAAGCGAAACCGAGGATTTCCAAGCCGATGCCGACGATGCCGTCGAAGCGATTCTCAACCGCGTGGACGAGATGGAAGAGCGGGCCGATGCGGTAGCCGATGTGGTGGTCGCGTCGGACAGTTCGGCGAACCAATCGAAAGAAGATGCCGCAGTCGAAGAGGCCGGCGACGAGCCTGCCGGACAGGGAGCCGGCGAGGCATCAGCGGCATTGACGCCCGGTTCCACCTTGACCGCCGCAGCCGCGGCGCCCGCGGATGCCGGGGAAGATCAGACCCGTGCGGAAGAACCGGTTGAGGCCGAGCCTGTGGCACATAGCCTGTTGACAGAAGACCAGGTCGCCCCGGATGAAGTGGCTGTCACGGATGAAGCCGAGGTGGGCCCCGAGGCGGGCGACGAATCGGGAGAGGAAGAGGGGACTGAGGGTGGCTTCGAGAACGAGTCTGAAACCGGCGTGACCGGGGAAGGCGCTGAACCTGTCGGCGCATCGGAGAACCTCTCGGCGAACTTGCGCCCACAGGGCGGACGCATAGGGCACCGGATGTCGCGGCGCATGCGCCGCAGGGCCCGGCAGTCGGGTCAGGTCCAGCCGCCGGTCGTCGGGGCGCCGGCCTAGGTTAAG
>JBEKHU010000086.1:0-8453 GCA_050012115.1 Bryobacteraceae bacterium
GTAGCAGAACGCCTTCACGTTGTACCCCAGTTCGGCCAGCGTCGCCGCCGCCGAGCCCCCCGCTAGCCCCGTCCCCACCACGAGGATGCTGTACTTCCGCTTGTTCGACGGGTTCACCAGCTTCATCTCGAACTTGGCCTGGTCCCACTTGCTCTCTATCGGGCCGCTTGGAATTCGCGCGTCGAGTTTCAGTGACATCTTCGGATCTCCTTCTCTCCCCTACACGCGTGGCGGCAGCAGCCCCGCCAGCACCGCCAGCGGAATCGAACAGTTGCCCAGCCCGATCGCGATCCCGAATACCTTCGCCCCGCCCTTCAGCCACGGCGTGTAGCGCGGGTGGCTCACCCCCAGCGTCTGGAACATGCTCCACACCCCGTGATACAGGTGCGTCGCCAGCAGGATGTTCGCCACGATGTAGAACAGCGCCGCCGCCGGGACCTGGAACCCTGTGATCACGTTGTGGTACACGTCGCCTTCGCTGAAATTCGGGTGCGCCGTCCCCAGCGTGAAGTGCAGCAGGTGGTACACGATGAACGCCGCCACGATCGGTCCGCTCCACACCATCGTCCGCGCCGCGTAGTCCGACGCGATCGCCGTCTTCTTGAGATACGCCACCGGGCGCGCCTTGAAGTTGTTCAGGATCGTCAGTTGCCACGCCGCCAGCACGTGCAGCCCCACCGACAGCAGCAGCACCAGCCGCACCGGCCACAGCAGCTCCATGTTCCCGTGCAGAAACCGCCCGTAGGCGTTGATCCGTTCCGGCCCGAGGAAGATCTGCAGGTTCCCGATCATGTGCCCCAGCACGAAGACCGACAGGATCACCCCCGTCGCGGCCATCACGATCTTCTTGCCGACCACGGAATTCAAAAGCGCGGCACTCCGTGCCATGCCGTTATTGACGGCCACTGAACTCATCGTCTTGCCTTCTCCGTTAACTGGCGCGGCAACCTGCGCGCTCGCATTCGATTCACCCGTCGCGGCACGCTGCGCCGGCGGCACCGCCGGCGCGCCTCGTGGATTCTCCGCCTTGGAATGGGCCCCTGCGCTCGCCTCGCGGCTTCACCTGCGAGAGATGCCCAGACACCCCATTGTATGAGAATCATGGGACTTTTTTCCGCGCAGCTTCGGCCGCATTCTCCCAACCCGCGCCGCGCGCGCCGCGACTGTGTCACTGAGCCGCGACTGTGTCACTGAGCCGCGACTGTGTCACTGAGCCGCGACTGTGTCACTGAGCCGCGACTGTCAAGGAGCGGATGCGTTCTGTTTCGGAGCGCGACTGTGTTACTGATCCGCGACTGCTTGTCCGGTCGCGGATCTGGGTGATCGCGCATCGCGGTCGGGGTTCAGTGTCCGTTCATCATTTTTCATATTCGTGCCTGTGGGAATATGGAAATCGCCCGGCGGTCAATTGTGCCCGGCGCTCCGAGTCTGTTCTTCACTAATCGGATTCGTTCCTGTGGGAGTGTGGAAATCGCCCGGCGGTCAATTGTGCCCAGTGCTCTGAGTCTGTTCTTCATTACCCGGATTCGTGCCTGTGGGAATGTGGAAATCGTCCGACGATTTCCAAGGGCGGTGGGAAGAGTGTAAAACCCGTCTCGGGTTTTGCACGCTTTCCACGGCCTGTCATTTCCATAGGCTCCGCCGCCGCTCCACCCCGGCAAGAGAACCTCAAAAACACCGTGAATTCACCGTGCACGGCGAAACACGGTCAATTATCGATAAGTCCTTTAGAACACGGTAGATGCACGGTGACGCACGGTGCGCATGCAAAAATGCGCCTGTTAATGTGAATAAGCCCTTTGTTTGCCACAGATCCACCGTGACGCACGGTGCAGCGTGTTAATGTGGCACCTTAATGTGTGCAACTCCAATCATTGCAACACATCCACCGTGACGCACGGTGACGCCTGTTAATGTGCGTCAAAATGCATCTGAAATTCGCCCAAGTCCTTTGTTTGCCGCAGATCCACCGTGACGCACGGTGACGATCGCGTAACTCCTTTAAAACGTGATACTTGCGCGCCTGGTGCGCGCACATTTGCCGCGCAAAACCGTTAAGTCCTTTAGAACACCGTAGATACACGGAAACGAAAAAACCGCTGTTTTTACGGTAAAAACACGGTAAAACACGGTGTTTTCACGGTGAAATCGCGTTCCGCGCACGGTAAAACGCCCGCCCGCCTCGCCGCGCCGCGAAGACTCGGGAGTGACGGAAACTTCTCGCGCGCGGGGGACACCGAGGCCCACTCATTCACCAGCCACAACCACTTCCGCCGCTGCCGAGGGCGACACCAAGGCGTCCGCATCGGACGCCGTAGGTGTGTCCCTGCGCTACCGTTTCCATATCCCGAAATCGGCGATTGCGGATTCCGGATTGCATCGGCCTGGCGGGTGGGCGGCCTTATTTCTGTTTCTCGGCCTTGACCTTCCCGAGTTCAACTCTCTGGTCGCCGGCGATATCGAAAAACACCGTGCGCCCGCGGCTCTCCAACCAAAGCTGCCCTGCCGCACTGCCGCCCACCTTTGATGGCACCGCAAGAGAGTACCTGCCTACTGGGACGTTCTTGAACTCAAACCTTCCGGAGGATTCGGTTTCCGCAACTGCGACCGCCTTGCCGTCAGAATCGATGATGGCTGTGGCTGTCAACGGCAGGGTGCGAATCTCTTTACCGACCAGACTTACCAGGCGGACTTTTACCAGTCTGACCTGAGTCTTGGACTGGGGAGCGTCGCTTGCGGAGAACAGGACGCCAGTCACCAAGCCGCCGGTGGTGCTTTGTGTTTCAGAACGCTGCAATGCTTGCGATGGAAACTCCAGCAGGAGATAAAGACTGACGGTTGCTGCCGCCAGGACAATGGGCTGGACAAGGCGATACGGCACTCTAGATCTGTGGGACTCCGACATGAGTGTTCTCCTTCCATGCGTTATAACCACAATCCCCTCTTTGGCCTTGCGCGAGAAAGGGGGAAAGGACAGCCTGACCCGTCACACTGGCAATTTGTTTCCTTTGTATCAATGCAGATTCGTACGTGTTCCACCGCTGCAGGCCGCCGGAATCCGCCTCTGCGCGAAGCATCATTGGCCGGCTGCCAGAGTCGTGCTTTCAGCATTGTACATCTGTAGATGTTTTGCGGTGCCGGGAAAGGGGTAAGGGGGGGCCTTTCCCAGTGCCTTCGTGCTGCCTGTACGCCTCACGGCCGCACTACGATTTGCATCAACTGCACCATCGGCATCCGCCGCAGCTGGGCCAGCACGATTCCCTGCAGCCGTTCGATTTGCGGCACATCGAGACGCAGCCCCTGCACTCGCCTGGTCTCACTCACCGCGGCGGCGAGCGTGCGTTCCAGCTTGTCCAGCACGCGATTCAGATCCTCGCTCTTCGTTCCGGCCTGCTCCGCCGCCACTCCGTCGCCGGCCTTCTGCCCCCGCCGCAACTCCTCGATCGCCGCCGCCAGCCGCCCCGCATTCTCGGCCTCGATCGGAATCTCCTCGCCCGCGTGCAACAGCGCCTGCCCGCGCACCGAACCACTCATCCGGCGATACTCCTCCGGCGTCACCTTCGCCACGTGCGCCAACAAAAAGTACGCCGGCCCGAATTCGTTCAGGTATTGAATGATCCGGTCGGCCCACGCCTTGCTGATCCCTAAATGCCGCTTGCAGAATTCGCCCCAACTCGGCGTCAGCCTGCGGTAATACCGCTCCTCCCGCAGCCTCCGGATGCACTCCGCATCGGCCGCCGAACAGCGCCCCGCGACCAGCGCAAAGGCCTGCCGCGCTCCCAGCCACCTCCCCAGATCCACCGCCTCGCCGGTGTTCTTGGCGTGCATCAAATCTCGCATCTTTCTTCCTCCGTGACTTGCGTTCGTTTCCGGTCCAAATGACTACCCACTAGGCAATTTCAGCAGTAAGTGTCTATTTATCAACAGATTGCCCGGAGCCATGACTCATTTGTAGTCATCGCCCCTGCCGCGCCCGCATTCTACTCCCACCCCGCAAGCCCCATCTCCTCCACCCTGTCGGTCCATTTCTCCTAACCCCAGACCGCGCTTCGGCTTGCCCGGATTGCGCGAAATTGCGAAGCGTTGTGACCGGCCCGCTACAATGGATTCAAGAGACCGCGCCTCGAACCGGAACCCACGTGAAAATCGGATTTGTCAGCCTGGGCTGTCCCAAGAACCTGGTGGATAGCGAAGTCATGATGGGCCAGTTGGCCGCCCGCGGCCACCAGCTCACCGCAACGCCCGCCGACGCCGACGTTCTTGTGGTCAACACCTGCAGTTTCATCGACCCGGCCAAGCAGGAGTCGATCGACACGATCCTCGAGATGGCCGAGTACAAGCGCAGCGGCCGCGCTCAGCGGCTGCTGGTCGCCGGCTGTCTGGTCGAGCGCTATCGCGACGACATCCGCCGGAACATCCCCGACGTCGACGCCGTGCTCGGCACCAACGAGATCGACTCGATCGTCGCGCTGTGCGAAGGCCTCACTCCCAAGTCCAATCCGCTCCAGCCGTACCTGTACCACGACGCCACGCCGCGCCTGCTCGCCACCCCGCGCCACTATGCCTACATCAAGATCAACGAAGGCTGCGACCACCCCTGCTCGTTCTGCGTGATCCCGCAGTTTCGCGGCAGCTTCCGCAGCCGCCGTCTCGAAAGCGTGCTGATCGAGGCCCGCCGGCTCTTCGACCAGGGCGTGCGCGAGATCAACCTGATCGGCCAGGACACCACGGCTTACGGCGACGATTTGGGCATCAAAAACGGCTTGGCGGAGCTGCTGGAGCGGCTGGCGCGGATCGAGAGGCCGCAGCCGGTCTGGATCCGTTTCCTGTACTGCTATCCCAACCGCATCACCGGGCGGCTGCTGGACGTGATCGCGCGCTATCCGGCGCTGGTGAAATACATCGACATGCCGCTGCAGCACGCTTCGGCGCGGGTGTTGAAGCGGATGAAGCGCGGATCGAGCGGTGACATCTTCCTGAAGCTGATCGAGCGGATCCGGCGCACGATTCCCGGCGTCACCATCCGGACCTCGATGATCGCCGGCTTTCCGGGGGAAACGGACTCTGATTTCAACGAGTTATGCCAATTCGTCGAGGCTGCGCGGTTCGACCGGCTGGGCGTTTTCGGCTACTCCGACGAAGACACCGGCGCGAGCTATCACCTGGACGGCAAGGTTGATGCGCGAACGATCTACAACCGCAAACGGCACCTGATGGCGCTGCAGCGCAAGATCTCGCGCCAGCTCAACCGGCGCTGGGTGGGGCAGGAAGTGCCGGTGCTGATCGCCGGACCGGCGGCGGAAAGCGACCTGCTGTGGGAGGCGCGCACGGCCGGCCAGGCGCCGGAGATCGACGGCGTGTGCTACATCGGCGACCCGGGTCCGTCGCCGCTCGCGCTAGGGCAGATGCGGCGGATGCGCATCACGAAAACGCACGACTACGACCTGGTGGGCGACCTGGTGGATCAGTCCACCGAAGCCGCGCCGGCAGTGGCTAACCCGTTCCCCATCTTACAGATCGGGCCGCGCCACTCCGCCTTGCCGCATCGCTGATGCGGCACAAATAGGCTATCTAACGATTGTAATTCAGACAAAAACACCTTAAAATCCTTAGAGGTTCCGGCCACGCTTGAAGATCGAGGAACCAATGGAGGATCCGCTCGTGAAACAACTCTGGTGTTCTGTCCTGTTCGCCCTGGCGTTGCTTCCCGCAGCCCAGGCGCAGCCTTACAACGGTCACGGCTACGCGTACTACAGCATCGACGCGCCGCATCCCGGCAACTTCGGCGACCTCATGAGTGCCGGCGGCGGCGGTGAAGCGTTCCTGTGGAAGGGACTCACCGTGGGGGGAGAGGTCGGGTACCTCTTTCCGCGCGCGAGCACGTCCGAGGGCATCGGACTTCTGTCGCTGGACGGCGGTTGGCAGTTCGTCAACCGGGACAAGCCGGGCAAGCTGGTGCCATTTGTGACCGGGGGGTACACGCTGGCCTTCCGGTCGGGCGTGGCGAGCCTGCTGAACGTGGGCGGGGGCGTGGCGTGGTGGTTCACGCGGAGGCTGGCGCTGCGGACCGAGGTGCGCACTTACGTGTACACCGGGAACGGCGGGGCCTTCGACACCTCGATCCGATTCGGGATTCAGTTCCGTTGATGGACCGCCGGCCAGGGCGGGGATTCACCTGGCCTGCCCACAAGGGGCGTTATCCCGCCGAGGCGCCTGGACTCTCTATTGAACTGTCACACGGAATCGGTCAGGTGAGTGATCGACTGCCCAGGCGGTATTTCGGCTGAGTGAGTATGCAAGAAGCGGAGTGGTAGGATGAGCGCGAACCGCGAAATGCGCTGCCCGGCCAATCTTATTGTCACCGCCGCCCTGCTGCTCGCCGCGGCGGCCGCGGTGCAGGGCGGAAAGCAGAGCCAACCGCCGCCGAAACCGCTCATCGATTGCACCGACGAAGAACTGTCACAGCGGGTCCCGAGACTGAAGGGCGTGCAGTTCGACCGCAGCCCGGAACTGCTCAACGCGACGCTCAACTCGGCAGCGAAGGCGCTCAACACGTCCAGGGAGAGCTTCGAGGACGTAGCCGCGAAGGAAGAGATCTACGAGTTACGACTGGAAAACAACGGCGCCGACGTGGATGCGAAGCGCGAGGAGTTCCGGCATGTGTTCCATGTGCCGATGGGCGACGTGGGGAGCGGGGTCCCGAAGCGACTTCGCGAATTCAGAGTCGCCGGGAAGGAACTACAGGCCGGGCAGGCCGGGGGCGCGGGGTTCTTCGTGTTGAGCAGGTTCATGAACCTGCTGGCATTCCTGCTGCCAGAAAACCAGACACTGTGCCACTTCCGGGCGGCAGGCAGAATGGGCAGCGGCGAGGCGGAGTCCATCGTGCTCGTTTACGCTTACATCCCCGGCAGCATTCTGGACAGTGGCGTGGTTACGAAAGAGGGAGCCGCGTCAGTGCCGATGCAGGGTGTGGTCTGGGTCGAAACGAGAACCGGGTGGCCACGGAGGGTATTGGTGGAGCCGTTGGTGAGCCCGTCAGAAAGCGGGATGGACGAGTTGAGGACCGAGGTGGTGACGGCGCCAGTGAGTTTCCAGTCGATTGACGCGACGCTGCTGATGCCGGTGCTGGTGACCACGCATGCACGGCAGGCAATGGTCCACACGCACACGGTGCACCGGCTGACTGAGTATCGACTATACGGAGTGGATTCCGATGGCGACCCTGACGCGGAGAAAAGCCACGCAGGCGTGTTCACCGCTTTGCCGCCAAGCGGCGACGCCTATGAACTGCTGGCACAGGGAGTGACGCTGCGGCTGGAGAAGAAAGACGCGGAAGCGATCGCTCCGTTGCGCGAGGCGGCGCGCCTTGATCCGGGCCTGGCCGTAGCGCGCATGCACCTGGGGCTGGCACTGGATGCGACGGGCGATTCAACCGGCGCCGAAAGGGAACTGCGAGAGGCATCGAAGCAACTCGACGGCTCGGCGCCGATTCACAATGCAATGGGGATCGTGCTGTACCATCGCGGGTCCGCCATGGAAGCGGCCGTGGAGTTCCGGAAGGCGATCGGTCTGGCGCCGAAGGACCCGGCAGCGCACGCGAACCTGGCGACGGCGCTGGAGAAAACCGGCGACGTGAAAGGGGCGCTGGAGCAACTGCGCGCGGCGGTTCAACTGGATCCGGACAATGCCGCCATGAAGCGCAAGCTCGAACAACTGACCATGGCTTCCGCGGCAGCCGCGCAACGCACCGCCGAAGCCGTGCCGACGATCCGCGTGGACGTACGGCAGGTGGTGGTGCCGGTGATCGTTCTCGACAGGGACGGACATCACGTGAGCGGGCTGAAGCAAGACGATTTCCGGGTGTTGGAAGACGGCGCGGAGCAGACGATCACGGCGTTCCAAGTTGAGACTTCGGGGGAGGCCGTGGCCGGGTCCGAGCCAAAGGCCGGCGCGGCGGCGGTGGCAGAGCCTCAAAAGACCGCGGGTGCGAACCCGGCACAGCCGGGCATCCGGCACACGTATTTGATCTGCATCGATACGATCCACGCGCGGTTTGGCAACCTGCATTACGTCCAGGAGGCGCTGCGGAAGTTCTTTGGGTCCCAACGGGCCGGGGACTCCCAGTATGCGTTGATCGCGATCGGACAATCGATGAATGTGTTGCAGAACCTGACGCAGGATCCCGCGAAAGCACTGGCGTAGCTGGATGAGAAGAGCTTTTCGAAGATGATGATGGGCAGCCAACAGTCGAATTGGGAGGAGGAAATCAGGCGCTACCTGGAACTGTTAGGCGAGGTCCGCGCCGAGGTCGATTCTCCAAACAAACTGGAGCACGAGCGCGGAGTTGCGCGAATGAATACGCTGCCGAGCGACGCGCAGAGCCTGGCCTCATTGGACCGGGCGCACACGGTCGGGCTGCTGGGGCAACTGCGGGAGCTGGTCGCTCAGATGTC
>JBEKHU010000087.1:0-8446 GCA_050012115.1 Bryobacteraceae bacterium
CAAAGAACCCCAGCAAAACGAACAAGCCGCCCAGCACCGGAATGAAGCTCAGAACGGGCAACAGGTTCAGCAGCAACTGGCTGAGCGCGGCGGCGACCAGCGCGCTGCGCAAGGCAATGCGGTTGCGCGCGTCGACCGGCACGGCCTCGGGCGGCGCGGAAACGCTGAGCACGACGCGGTCCGGCGCGCTCGGAACGGGCGCCGGCTCCGGCTCGGGCGGTTCCTCCTCCGGCAGCAGGGGCCGCAAGGCGCGTCCGCAGCGATGGCAGAACAGCGCATCCGGCACCAGCCTCGTCCCGCAGGTGCAAAACTCTTCCACGTCCCTAGTGTCCCCTTCAGGCAGGCAACCTGCAAGCCGGACCGGTACCGCCCTGTCGTACCATGCGGTACCGCCGGGTGCGGCCGGATCCAGATCCGAAATGCCACGCGCTTTGCGAATGCGGTGAGGAGGTCACATCTATTTGCCAGCGAGGCGATCCATCTCCGCGCCCAGCATCAGGTACGAACCTACGCCCCACGTGAACGTGCCCAGCTTGCGTTGAATGTAGTACTCCTTCCCGCTCGGCCCGGTTCCCTCCGAGACTCCCACTACAGTTCCGTCCCTGACCCAGCGTTGATTGACAAGGCTCCAGGCGCGCCGGGCAGGAGCGCTGTAGCTGGCGGGCAAAACGCGCTGCCGCACGAGCTTCTGCAGACCGTAGCCGATCATGGTGGTGGCAGACGACTCGGCGTCAGAAGAAGGATCGTCGATCAAGGTATGCCAGGCCCCGTCGCGATCCTGCACCGCCACCAGCGACCTGGCAAACGACAGGGTCAGGCGCTTCAGTGCACCGTACTGCGGATGGCTCTTCGGGAGGAACTCGAAGACGTCCGCCAGCGACATGATCACCCAGCCGTTACCGCGGCCCCATTGCACGGGCGAACGGCGGTCGAACTGCCAGTCCCACATGTGGTAGAACAAGCCCGTCTTCTCATCTCGCAAGTGCCGGGCCGCCACCAGCAGTTCGTTCACGGCATCGTCGAGATACTCCGGCTTGCCCTCGATCTTTGACAAGCGCGACAGCAGGGGGCAGGTCATATTCAACGTGTCGACATAGAGCTGATAATTACCCTGCCAGTGCCCGGGCGCGCCCTCGGGACTACGGGTTGCGCCGGCGTTGATGAAATCCGCTATCTCGGATGCTGTCTTGAGGTACTCCGGTTGATTCCGCGCCGCGTAGAGATAGACGAGCGCGGTGCCGGATACCCAGTGTCCGCAGTAGCCTGGGCCGAGGGGCTTGGGACCCGGATCGTTGCCGATCAATTTCTGTGTGCCGGACGGCAGGTGAAAGTCAGCCCACCGCGCCACGTAGTCGGCGTAGCGCTCGTCCTTGGTGCGGGCATAAACCTGCATCAAGCCGGACATCTGCACACCTTCGCCCCAGTTGAATGCAAACGATTCCGCAGGTGTCTGAATCAGTTTGTCCGCAACGGAGATCCACTTCTCCCGGTTGGTTTGTGCATGAACGACAAAGGACGCCATCGTGGCCAGCAACAACAGCCAGCCGGTTTTTGAGATCGTCATCTTTCTCAACCTCCGCATTCGGGCAACCGCTCTCTGCCGTGATGGGTTGCCTTCAACAGCTATCCAGGACTTTCGTGTGGGCGCCTGGCCACCGGCGATTATACAACCACGCCTCTGCGTTGAACTCGCTCCTCTCATCCCGAGCGGCTCTAACGTCGGAGACGCGGCTCGGGCGCTATGCTGAGAGGTTCCCGAACTGTTTCCGATGTGCGCACCCACTCTTCTCGTCCTTGGCAATCCCGCCGCCAAACACCTGGCGCTGCTCGATCGTCTGCCGGCGGAGACACACATTCTGGCGGGCGTCACGGAGGAGGCCTTTTCAGCCGCCGTCGCCGAGGCGCCAGCCGTGCTGATGGCGGGCGGCTATCGTGAGCTGCTGCGCGCGCTGTGGCCGCGGCTGCGGCGGGTGGAGTGGGTGCACTCGATGTGGACCGGCCTGGAGGAGGTGCTGTTCCCAGAGCTGGTGGAGAGCGCGGTGACGCTGACCAATTCGCGGGGCGTGTTCGCGCGCAGCCTGGGCGAGTTCGCGATCGCCGGCATGCTGCACTTCGCCAAGCAGATCGGGCGCATGAAGAGCCAGCAGGCGGCGGCGCGATGGCAACCATTCGAGGTGGAGGAACTGCACGGGCGGGTGCTGGGCATTGTTGGCTACGGCTCGATCGGACGGGCGGCGGCGGAGCGGGCCGCCTCGTTCGGGATGCGGATTCATGTGTTGCGACGGCATGCGGAGCGGGCGGCGCAGGACGCGCTGGTGGAGCGCGTGTACGCGGCCGGGGAGCTGACGGGCCTGATGGCGGCGTCGGACTATGTGCTGGCCGCGGCGCCGCTGACCGCAGAGACGCGGGGCCTGATCGGGGCGCAGGCGATCGCGGCGATGAAGCCGAACGCGGTGCTGATCAATCTGGGTCGCGGGCCGGTGGTGGCGGAGGAGCATCTGGTTCGCGCGCTGCGCGCGGGCTCGATTCGCGGCGCGGTGCTGGACGTGTTCGACGAGGAGCCGCTGAGGCCGAAGCACCCGTTCTGGAGCATGGACAACGTGCTGCTTTCGCCGCACACGGCCGACCGCACGGCGACGTGGCTGGAAGAGGCGATGGAGCTGTTTGTGGAGAATTACCGGCGTTTTGCGGCGGGGCAAGCGCTGCTGAACGTCGCCGATAAGCGGTTAGGCTACTAGCGGAATTGGACCCCAGAGATCAATCCATGTTCAGCGTGCAACCCGACGAGATCCGGCAGGCGGCGATCCGCATCCGAGCGGTGGCGCGGCAGACGCCCGTGCTGAGGTCGCGCACGCTGAATGCGCTGACCGGCGTCGAGGCACATCTGAAAGCGGAGAACTTCCAGCGCGGGGGCGCATTCAAGATCCGCGGAGCGACGAACTTTCTGTACTCCCTCCCGGAGGCGGAGCGGGCGCGGGGTGTGGTGGCGTACTCCTCGGGCAACCACGCGCAGGCGGTGGCGATCGCGGCGCGCAGCCTGGGCATGAAGGCGACGTTGGTGATGCCGACGGACGCGCCGCGTTCGAAGATGGAGGCCACGCGGGCGCAGGGGGCCACGATCGTGCTGTACGACCGGCACCAGGGGAGCCGCGAGGCCATCGGAAAGCAGATCAGCGCGGAGACGGGCGCGACGCTGGTTCCGCCGTTCGATCATCCGTGGATCATCGCCGGGCAGGGGACCTGCGCGCTGGAGCTTCTGGAGGAGGTTCCCGGGCTGGATGCGCTGGTGGTGTGCCTGGGCGGCGGGGGGCTGCTGGCGGGGTGCTCGGTGATGGCCAAGGCGATCGATCCGGCGATCCGCATTTTCGGGGTCGAACCGGAGGCGGGTAACGACTACTGGCTAAGCCGACGCGCAGGCTACCGGGTGGAGATTGCGACGCCGGACACGATCGCGGACGGGTTGCGGACGACGAAACCCGGAGCCGAGACCTTCCCGATCATTCAACGGCTGGTGGAGGACGTGCTGCTGGTGAGCGACGACGAGATCCTGGCGGCGATGCGTTTCCTGCTGAGCAGAATGAAGATCCTGGTTGAGCCCAGCGGCGCGGTGGGCGTGGCGGCGTTGCTGCACGGCAAACTGCCGGCGGGGATCCGGCGCGTGGGCGTGATCCTGTCGGGGGGAAACGTGGACCTGGAATTCCTGGCGCGGCTGGTGGAGGACCCAGCGGCCGCCTAGGATTGATCCGGCGCGGCGGCCCAGGCCTTAGGCCGCTTGCCAGTGACGTCGACGGCAATGGAGTCGACAAACTCAATCCGGCGGGGAATCTTGAACTCCGCCAGCCGCAGGCGGCAGTGGGCCACGACCGCCTGGCGGGAAAGCTCGCAGCCGGGCCGGACGACGATGGTGGCGGCAACGATTTCGCCTTGCCGCGAGTCCGCGACGCCTTTGACGACACAGTCGCGCACCGCGAGCAATTCCATCAGGGCGTGTTCTATCTCGGCCGGGTCCACCTTGACGCCGCCCAGGTTGAGGACGGTTTTGGAGCGCCCGCACAGGATCAGATTGCCGGAATCATCCAGCCGGCCGAGGTCGCCGGTGTGGAAGAAACCGTCGCGGAACAGTTGCCGATTGAGATCGGGTTCGTCGAGGTATCCGGCCGCGACACTCGGGCCTCCCACGGCGACCTCTCCGGCACAACCGGGGCCCAGGCGCTCACCGCGCTCGTCCAGAATATGGACTACAGCCGAGGCCACGGGACGCCCGGCGATTCCAGGCTGAAAGGGCGTGTCCAGAGGCTGAAATGCAATGATTCCGGCTTCCGACGCGCCATAGATCTGCCGCACGCGCAGCCCCAATTGCTGCTCCAAGCGGCGAACGGTTTCCTGAGCCATCGGCGCGCCACCGGAAATAGCGCGTTGCACGGATGCAAAAGAGGCGCGGCTGGCGTTACTCTCGAGCAGCATCGAGTAAATGAACGGCGATCCGAACATGATCTGCACCCGCTCCCGTGCCAGCGCGGCTTCGGCCGCCGCTGGGGTGAACGACTGCAAGATGACCACCGTCGCACCTGACAGCAGCGGCATCAGCAGGCAATTGATAAAGCCGCCCGAGTGGTAGAACGGCACGGCGCCCAAGAGGCGCATTCCGGGCTCCACGCCAAACGCCGCGGCACTGCTCGGCACCCAAGCCGACAAGTTGGCGTGAGTGAGGAGAACCACGCGGGGCCGACCTGTCGATCCGGAGGTGGTGAAGCAAAGCGCCATTTCGCCCTGGGTGATCGGGGATGCGGGTAGAGGCGCGGCTGGCGCGAGCAGCGAGTCCTGGATGGCCGAGTCATCGATCAGCACGACCGCCGGCGGCAGGGCGGCCGCCTCGCGCCAGGCCGGTTCGAGAAGACTGTTTGTGATCAGTGCCCGTAGCGGAAGCCGGCCGGCCAGCCAGGCGAGCTCACGGCCGCGCCACTGGGGGTGGACCGGAACGCAAACTGCGCCGATGCCCGCGGAGGCGAAGAATCCCGCCACCCATTCCCAGCAGTTGGGGAGACAGACGGCGACATAGTCGCCACGCCGCAGTCCCAGATCGCCGGCGAGGCAGCGGGCAAAGCGGGAGGCGCGCAGCCCGAGCTCGGCGTAGGTGATCCGCGCGGCGCCATCCACCAGCGCGAGCGCCTGGGGCTGGCGGGCGGCGATGGAATCGAACTGCTGCCTCAGCATGACGCTCCGCCGCGCGCCGAGAGGTAGCCGGCCAGCGCCGGGAGATCGGCGAGAAAGCTGGCTCTGAGCTGATCTTCCGCGAAGGTAAGGCCAAACTCCTTCTCCACGGCGGCGACGAACTCCAGAACGGTCAGGGAATCGAGGCCTGCCACCTCGTCCAACCGGGTCAAGGCAGCCAGTTCCCGGGCGGTCAGATTCAGGCCGAGGGACGTGTCGGCCAAATGCCGCAAGCGCTGCAAGACGAGTTCCGGGTCACGCATGGCTTTCAGCGAATCAAGCTTACCATCGGATCCAAAGATCCCATTCCGCAGGGTGGCTTGTGATCTGCTCCTCCAGGATGCGAACTGTTTCCCTCAAGTTGATCTCGGCGAAACTTCTCCGGTCCGGCGCGTTCTCCAGCCAAAATGCCTTTTCGAACTCAATCCTCAACCGCCGCGAATTTCCCAGGCAGTGTATCGGAACAAGCGGGCAACCGGCAAGCTGCGCTACTCGAAGGAATCCGGCTGGAAAATTCCTCTCCTGTCCGAGGAATGTGAGTTTGACCAGCTCTTGCGAGATGGACGCGTCCACGAGGAGATGGACCAAACCGCCGGAGCGCAGTCTGGCGAGCATCTTCAGGCTGCAGTCGGGATCCTGAGTGGAGACTTCGTCGCCCAGGATCTGGCCGATAAAAGCCACATACCGTTTTTGAACAAAACGCATACCAAACCGCCCGGCGTTTCGATCCGCTGGTTGATGGTTCCGCACCGACAGAGAAGGGAAGCCCATCGTGGCGAGGTAACGTTTGGCCAGGATGCTGGCGAAGAAATGGCCGCTCACCAGCAACGCGCCTCTTCCGGCGGAAAGCGCCTGCTGGAGGTTCTCCAGATGCACAAACTCGACGTCCGGCAGGCGCGGCTGGCGCAGGAGCCGCTCCATCAGGAGGTCGTCGAAGAAGCGCAAGATGGCGTTTCGAAAATACTGGGTGGCGATGGCGCTCAGACGAGGGTCGGCAGTGTCGGCGTGGAAAGCGACCGCGAGCCGTTCGATCAGGGCTTTGCGAGGCCGGCGAAGACAGGCCGAGCCACAGACGGCCGCGGTGTCCGCGAGGGCGTAAAGCCAGCGCAGCGGAAGAACCCGGGCCAGCCAGCGGGCAGGGTACAGGTAGACCAGCCAGGCGATGTCCTTCACCCGGATGAGCGGGCGAGGGCCTACCTCAGCCGAAGCATGCTGCGACGCCGGCGGCGTGTTGGCGAGGGTTTGCATTGTGGCTAGCCGGCCAGGGTCGATTCTATACCCAACCGCTCCCGCCGGTGGCCCGACACCAGTCAGGGAAACGCCGCAACTTCGGCCAGCCGTGGCGGAACCCATGGGTCCCGCCAGCGTTCCTTGTCGAGCAGCGCGCTATTTCCCGGCGGCATTCGCGGTCGGCGCGGCGGGAGCCTTCGCCGGCGCTTTGGCAGGGGCCTTCGCCGGCGTTTTGGCGGGGGCCAGCAGCTTATCGAGGCTTTCGAAAAGCCCGTTGCCGGTCAGCGCCGCCTGATCAAGCTCCCAATCGAAATCCTCGCGGATCATGCCTTTCCCGTCCACCACGAATAAGTGCGGAAATTCGGCCTTGGGGTTCTGCGGCGTGGCTTTCAGGAGAGCCGCCGCGGCCTGTCCGCAATCAAACAGGATCGGATAGCGGATGCGGAAGCGGATCGCGAATTCCTTGACGGTATTTATATTGTCCGGCGGAACGACGATGGTCAGAATGGAGACCCGGCGGCCGTACTTCTCCTGGACCTTTTCGAGAATCGGGACCATGGTCTGGCAGTGCGCGCAGGTGGTCTGCATGACTTCGATCAGGACGACCCTGCCCCGATAGTCGAGGATGTCATGGTAGGTTGCGTTCGCATCCGGCAGGGTGAAGCTCGGGACGCGCCGGCCGGACAATGGTCCGGCCGAAACAGAGGCCGCCGCGGCAGCCAGCAGGAAGAGGGTCAGAATGGTGTTCTTCATTTTGAGTCCTTTGTGGGTGAGAGCAGCGCTGGCAACGACGTTTCGTACGGCGCGCGCGCGACGCCCTTCTCTGTAATGATCGCAGCGATGTAACGTGCGGGTGTTACGTCAAATGCAGGATTTTCGACGGACGTGCCGGGCGGGGCGACCGGCGTACCGCAGATCTCGGTGACTTCGCGGGAGGGCCGCTGCTCGATGGGGATGAGGTCGCCGGAGGGCAGCGTGAGGTCGAGCGTCGAGACGGGGGCGGCGACATAGAAGGGCACGCCGTTCTCGCGGGCCAAGACGGCGACGCCGTAGGTGCCGATCTTGTTGGCGACGTCGCCGTTGCGCGCGATGCGGTCCGCGCCGACGACGACGCAGCCGATGCGGCCGCTGTGCAGGAAGTGGCCGGCCATGTTGTCGGTGATGAGGGTCACCGGGATGCCATCTTCCTGCAGTTCCCAGACGGTCAGGCGCGCCCCCTGCAGAAAGGGCCGGGTCTCGTCGGCGAAGACGTCGATCCGCTTGCCGGCCTCGACGGCGGCGCGGATGACGCCGAGCGCGGTGCCGTATCCGGCGGTAGCCAGCGCGCCGGCGTTGCAGTGCGTCAGCACGGTCTTGCCGTCCGGTACCAGGGGGGCTCCGTGGGCGCCGATGGCGCGGTTGATGGCGATGTCCTCGAGGCAGACCTGCCGCGCCTCGCGCACCAGCGCGTCGCGGATTTCGGCGATCGGCCGGCCACGCAGCGAGGCATAGAGCTGCTTCATCCGGTCGATCGCCCAAAACAAATTGACGGCCGTGGGGCGCGTGGCGGCCAGCGTCGAGCAGATGGTTTCGAATTCGGAGTCGAGCGTGGCTGCGGAGGCGTGGAGCACGCCCAGGGCGACGCCCATGGCGGCGGCGACTCCGATCGCCGGCGCGCCCCGGATGACCATAGTCCTGATCGCCTCAGCCACTTGTTCATACGTGCGACAGGTAACGAATTCCTTGATGCGCGGTAGGTGTGTCTGGTCGATCATGACGACGCCTTCGTCAGTCCACTGGATGGTCTCAACCATGCGCGGGTAATGTCCTTCCCTGAAGCAGAAAGCCGATGAAGAAAGTCATATTGTAAGCGGCGTGGACGAGCGTGGATGCGCCGGTGGAGTTCCAGCGCGCCCGCGTCACGCCGAAGGCGGCCGAGGCCAACACGAGCAGCAGCAGATGTTGCCAGCTCCAGGCGTATTGAGGGCCGTGCAGCGCGGCGAACAGCAGGCTGGTGGAGAGGATA
>JBEKHU010000088.1:0-8712 GCA_050012115.1 Bryobacteraceae bacterium
ACCAGATGATCGAGCGTGCTGAGGTCGGAGATGCGGCCGTGGGTGATGCGGATGAAGCTGGGGATGGAGCCGCGCAGATCGAGCAGAGTGTGGAGTTTGATCGCTCCGCGGTGGTGACGGAAGGGCGCCCGGGGGCACAACGACAAGCACAGATCGATGCCGCGTGGAGTCGAGCGCGTAGACGGTATCGGTGAGTTCGAGGCCGAACGAATCGCCGGCGTAGAGCGGCCGCGCGATGGCGATGAGCGCTTGGGCGAAGTCGGCGTACACACGCCAGTTGCGGCGCTCATTGGCGTCGGCCAGAGTCGACCGGGCGACGGAGCTGGCACGGATGCCGAGGTGGGACAGACTTGGCGCGGCCCGCAGGCAGGCCTCGATGTCGCGCAGGCTTTGGCGATAGGTGAGCTGCGCAAAAGCCAGGCAGAGAAACTGATCCCAGCAGGAGAAACGCCGCAGCCGGTGGCCGAAACACCGTGCGGCCTTCGTGCATAGACCGCCATTATGCCCCCGGAGTTGAAATCGATTACGCCCAAAAATGGCTGTATCCGATTGTCCTGAAATAACTTACAGGAAATCTCAAAACGCTCAACCGGACAGGCGTGAAGGACTTTCTGCTTTTTCGCTCGTAACTCGTTGATTTTTCGTCAAAAACAGGCAACACTGTTGCCTTCTTCCCCCTTGGAGCGAGCGCTACCGGCCGACAAACGGAGGTTGCTTCGGAGCCGCTGAGTGGATCGAATGGTGGGCGGTGCAGGGTTCGAACCTGCGACCTTGTGCTTGTAAGCCAAAAGCGCGCCTAAAATCAATAACTTAGCGCTGGGTGCAACGATTGCGCGCGGTTCGCAACTGTTGCAGTTCTTCAATGGCTTACGCCACCCGGGGATGGGCGCACTCACAACCATGCGCAACGCTTCCATGCAGGGGGTGAGCACAAAACCAGGCACTGTCGGCCGGGTACCGAGTATGCCCCGAAACGAGACCACCCTTCTCAGTGGCACTGAACCCTCAATTCCCACACGCACAGGCGGGCGTTGCTCCCAGGAGTTCGCCTGCTTCCGAATTCGGAGGATCAGCGGGATGATGGCCAGGAACACGATGGTCATGATCCGGAATACCGTCAAGAAGTTCAGCACAGACGCGTGTCGTTGCAACTACGCCATAGAGCATCGCCACGGCCTAGCGAGTCGCGGTTACGGGACCTGCGCTATGCCGCATCAGCATCGCCTGAGCCTGGCTCAGGTTGCCGGCGCGTACTCTCCGATCGCCCAACTGGGGTTGCAGGTGCACAAGCAGAAGACGCGTGCACTTCATGGGCGGCGTAGGGCTGCACTGGAATCAACGCCGGTTCAGATGTTGAGAGGTCGACTACTCGTAACGGCGGACCAGGATGCAAGCCATTGCCCGCACTTTCTTGAAGCGCATAAGCTGGGCGGCGTTACAATAGCACTGAAGAAGCTGCCGCGGAACAAGCGCCAGCCTAGCGCATCGAATTCGGCCATTTTGCGCTGAGCGCCCCGCCGCGGCGGCCTCCCTCGGATTCGAGGCTGTTCGGGAAAGCGGGCGGCTAGTCCGACCGGGGTTAAAGCGCTTATGTTAGCGTGAGGGGAGCAGCATGGCAAAGATCGCTGATGTCGCCAAGCTCGCCGGTGTCTCCACCGCGACCGTCTCCGCGGTCATCAACGGGGTGGATACGGTCAAACCGAGGACCAAACGGCGCGTGCTGGCCGCCGTACAAAAGCTGAACTATCAGCCCAATCTCTACGCTCGCAGCCTGGCCCGCGGCCGTTCCAGGATGCTCGGCGTCATCGTCTCCACTCTCGATAATCGCTTCTTTGCCGAAATCGCTCAGATTGTCGAGACCAACGCTCTCGCGCACGGTTATCAGGTCCTCATTTCCTCGACTCAGTACTCGCTGGAGCGGCTGCGGTCCGCGGTCCGGCAGATGATCGGCATGCGCGTGGATGGGCTGGTCATCATGACCAGCGAGTTCGACCCCGACGTCCTGGAGATGCTCCGTTCGCGCAAAGTTCCGGTGGTGTTCGAGGACGTCGGAACCGTCGATCAGACGACGAGCAATATGCGTGTGGACTACGAGGGCGGAATCCACCGCGCCATGCGGACTCTGGTCGAGATGGGGCACAAACGGATTCTGTTCGTGCAGAGTCATCTCGACATCGCCGACTGGAGCCAGTTCCTTTCGATCCGCCTGCGGGCCGAGGCGTTCCGGGATGCCGCGCGGCAGTTTCCCGAGGTGGAGGCGTCGTTCCTGGATGCGCCCGGCGTGCCGTTTGAGGCCGGCCGGGCGGCGGCGGCCGAAGCCCTCGACCGGTTCCGGTTCACGGGCGTGATTGCCAACTGCGACCCGATCGCGCTGGGTTTGTTGCGCGGGTTCCGGCGGGCCGGCCTGGCGGTGCCGCGGGATGTCTCGATCGTCGGCTTTGATGACAGCCCCGAGTGCGAGTACACCGAGCCGCCACTGACCTCCGTCCGGATCCCACGGGATCTGATTGGCAAGGCGGCCGTCGAGACCCTGCGCCGCATGATCGAAAGCGGCCAGGCGGGCTGTGAAATCCGGATTCCCACTGAGCTCGTGATGCGCGAATCGGTGGCGCGGCCGGGGGTGCGAGAAGGGGCCTTCGCGCGCTGAGCGGAATCCGCTGCTCCCGCGGGCACAGCATCCGGAATTCCGGACGCGCGGGCGGTCCTCCCGCGGGCCCGCGACTGGTTCGCCCGGTTTTCGCCCGCCGCGCCGGCGAAGCGCGCTTCCCGGGCTCGCCGCACCCGCTCCCACCTCAAAAACCGGCGGGTGTCGAGTTGGCCCTTTGCTTCCAACCGGATAGCGCCTCCAACGGCCGGTCGAGGCTGCGGGCTTAAGCGCTTCGACTAATCAGTACACTTTGACGTTGCGGGTTCAAATGACAAACGGGTGCGAAAACCCTTGACTGGCTTGCCGCAAAGGAATATTAAAGTAACTAGGCTCACCCCTAAGCGGTTTGGAGACGAGTGGAAAATTTGTACGCTGTGCCAGGTCTTCGCTCGGCGGAACGCTGGAGGTCCGGCATCAAGTGCGTATCGGAAGCGTTGGCAGGGGGGCCTGGCAAACTGTTTTGCTCGTTTTCATTGGCTGTCTCACATCCAGCCAGCGTAACGTATGGGGGCAGGCGCCCGGAACGTTGAACGGCACAATCCTGGGGTCAATGGCCACCGCCAGGTCCATCGGTAGTTCAGGCAAAGGGAGGTTATAAGGGAGTTTATGAAGATCAAACTGTTCTCGCTTGCAGTGCTCTTGATCACAATCCTGTGCTTGGCCGCGCCGGCTTTCGCACAAGGCGATCGCGGCACCATCACAGGCCAAATTACGGACCCCGCCGGCGCGGTGGTTCCTAACGTACAAGTAACAGCCACGCAATTGACGACCCACGCCACCTTCAAGGCGGTCACCACCCCGGTGGGCGTGTACCGCATTCCGTACCTGCCGCCCGGCACCTATGAAGTCTCGGCCGCACTGAAGGGATTCAAGACGGCGGTCGTGAGTCAGGTAGTGGTCGCGGTGGCAACCGTGGTGACGGCGGATATGAAATTGGAGTTGGGCGCCACCACCGAAAGCGTCACCGTGAGCGCCCAAGCCGCCCAGTTGGAATCGTCCAGCTCGGAACTCGGCTACAACGTTTCCGCCGAGGATTACCACGACTGGCCAATCAATAGCGACGACGACGGCCAACGCCAGATCCAGGGCTTTATCTTCAAGTCCCTGCCCGGAACCGATAACAGCACGAGCGGGCCCAGCATCAACGGGTCGCCAACGATCTCGCACGAGGTCTACATCGAAGGCATTTCTATCGGGCGAACAGACGCCTCCGGCTCTACGGACGAATTCGAACCCAGCGTGGACGCGATCAGCGAATTCCGCCTCCAGACCGGCGGCATGAACGCGGCCTTCGGCGGCGGATTGACGGCGGTAGCGAACTTCAACGTCAAGTCCGGCACCAATCAACTGCACGGCACCGCCTACGAATACCTGATAAACGAGGACCTGAACGCCAACGGCTTCGATAACAACGCTTACGGCAATCCGAAGGCGCCCTACAAGCAAAACAGCTTCGGCACCGCCGTCGGCGGCCCGATCCTGCTGCCGAAAGTGTATAACGGCAAGAACAAGAGCTTCTGGTTCTTCAGCTACGAAGGCTCCCGCAGACGCACAGGCTCGCTTGCCTGTTGCCGGACTGTGCCGACCGCGGCCATGAAGAAGGGCGATTTCTCCGCGCTGATGACCACCACGGACCCCAAAACTGGGCTGCCCGTGCCGACGATCTTCGACCCGGCGAGCACCGTCCAGGACCCGGAGACCGGCAGCTATAAGCGAACACCTTTCCCCGGGAACATCATTCCTCCGGCGGACTTCAGCAAGGTCTCGGCCAATATCCTGAAGCTGGCGCCGACTCCGGACCCGCCTCTGCCGGGCGTCATCCGGAACATTCCCAGTCTTCCCGGCTCACCGGTATTCAACCTGGACAGCTACACAGGGAAATTCGACCAGACAATCACTGACAAGCAGAAGCTGTCGTTCTATTGGAGCGACAACAACCGGTTGCGTGACAACGGCAGCAGCAGAGGCTACCTGCCCGTGCCTGGCAACGCCAGCTCATCCTACAACCTGCAGGGCGTCTACGGCACGATGATCCGCGGGAGCTACGACTATACGATCACGTCCAACCTGCTCAACCACTTGGCCGTCGGCTACAACAATTTCGACAACGTTCACCTCTCTCTCTCGACCGGCCAGAACTGGCCCAGCAAGCTCGGTCTGACGGGCGTCGAACAGGTGACGTTCCCGCTGGTCAATTTTGCGGGCACGACCGCTACGGGCAGCTCCATGACCGCGCTCGGGAACAACTCTACCGGCGACTCGCCCAACGGCAGCTACATTTTGGCTAACGACACCACCTGGATCCACGGCAGCCATGCCATCAAGTGGGGCGCCGAAGTCCGCAAGTATTACTATGTCGAGCCCCAGAACTGGGGTTCTTCGGGCTCCTTCTACTTCAATGCCAAGACGACCTCCAACGGCACGGGCACCGGCTACTCGTATGCCAGTTTCCTGTTGGGCGACGTCTCCAGTTCCAGTTTGCCGGTGCAATACGTCGACGTCACCACCACCGACACCTGGAACCCGGCTTTCTACTTCGCCGACGACTGGAAGGTGAATCGCCGTCTCACGCTCAACTTCGGCGTGCGCTGGGATATCGTGGGGCCGCAAACCGTGCAACACGGCATCTTCTCGACCCTCGGCCCGGCCACGCCCAACCCCGGCGCCTCGGGCTATCCGGGGGCGTTGGTTTTCCTGAGTCCGGGCCAAGCGTCCTTTCAGAATTGGTACTACGGCGAGGTCGGCCCGCGCCTCGGCTTCGCCTACCAGATCAACAAACGCCTGGTATTGCGCGGCGGCTACGGTCTGATGTACACTCCGCCGATCGGCAATGCCTTTGGAGAGGCGACAGTCGACGGCTTCGTCGGCAACAACGCCATCGCTGCCTACCCGGGGGCCGCCGCCATTTTACCCAGGTTCAACTGGGACAACGGCTATCCGGCCTACCCCTATGCGCTGCCGAACAAAGACCCGGCGCAGGACAACGGGAATTCCATCTCATACACCGCCCCGAACTCGACCCGCCAGCCCTACGCCCAGAACTACACTCTCGGTCTGCAGTACCTGCTCGGGAATAAGACGGTCATCCAGGCCACCTTCGTCGGCGACACCGGGAACCGGCTGAACGCAGGCAATTTCTCGAATATGAACCAGCTCAACCCCAAGTATCTGTCCCTGGGTGACACATTGCTCGACGACATCAGTAATCACCCCGAGATCAAGATGCCTTACGCCGGCTTTAGCGGGCCAGTCGCGCAGGCTCTGCTGCCCTATCCGCAGTTCGCCGCAGGCGGTAGCCCGGGTATTCCGACCGGCTACGGTGTGTTCAACCACTACCCTTATGTCGGGCACTCCAACTACAACGCGCTGCAGGTGGTGGCCACGCGCCGCCTCTCCAAGGGGCTCGGGTTCCTGATCAGCTACTCGTTCCAGAAGACCCTCACCAACACCGATAGCAACATGGTTTATTCCGGCGGATACGCGCAGGACGTCTATAACCGCGGGTTGGAGAAATCGGTCGCTGCCTTCAACCACCCCCAGAATTTGAAATTGACCTGGATCTATGAGCTGCCCTTCGGCAAAGGCCATCCCTTCCTGAACAAGGGCGGCATCGTCAACCAGATCCTGGGCGGCTGGACCTTTACGGGCATTCAGCAGTACCAGTCCGGCGACCCGCTTTCGATCAGCGCGGGTGTCGATGCCAGTTCGTATCTCTTCAATGGCAACGTGCGCGCCAATGTGGTATCCGGCCAGCCGCTGACAGTCCCCCTGTCAGGGCAACTCGATGTCGCTAGCGGGACCGGCATACAGTACCTCAATCCCAACGCCTTTGCGGCGCCCCCGACGTCGCCCGGTGGCGTGATCCTAAGCCTGGGCAACTCTCCGCGCTATTTCAGCAACCTCAAGGGGCCGTTCCAGCCATCGGAGAACTTCGGCTTATTCAAGCGTTTCCATTTCGGCGAGAGTCGATTTGTCGAGATCCGTGGCGACGCATTCAACGCTTTCAATCGCACTGGGCACGCCGACCCGGTTACAACACTCGGGGATCCGCAGTTCGGCCAGATCATCGACGTCCAGCAGGGCCCGCGAGAACTTCAAGTGTCCGCGCGCATCACATTCTGACCGCGACTGCATGTACGGAGCGGAACGGGTCCCCCTACGGGGCCCGTTCCGCTTTTCTTTTGCCCGGATGTATCCTGAGTTATCGATGCCCCACCGCGTGTCCGTTTCCCCTCGATTGTTGTTGTGCCTGTGCGCTCTCGTCGCGCTGGTCTCGTGCCAGCGCTCTGGCGGACCGGCTCCCCAACCCTTGCGCCCGCTCAACGTCCTCCTCATCACCATCGACACACTGCGTCCCGATCATCTGCATTGCTATGGCTACTCCCGGATCGAAACCCCTACGCTCGATCGCATCGCACAAAACGGCGTTCTGTTCGAGAAAGGCGTCACCCAGACGCCTCTAACTCCGCCTTCTCACGCCAGCATCTTCACCGGTCTCAACCCGCCCGCCCACAAGGTGCGGAATACCGGAGGATTCGTTCTTTCTCCCTCCACGCCGACCCTCGCCAGCCTGCTGCAGCAGAAGGGTTGGGACACCGCCGCCTTCATCAGTTCGGCGGTGCTGAAAAAGCGGTTTGGGTTCGATCACGGTTTCGCCGTTTACGACGATCGGATGCCACAGCTGGGCAGTGCGCAGGAGTTTTTGGAGGACGCCGAACGCCGCGCCGGCGACACCGTGGACCGTGCCGTGCAGTGGCTGGACGGCCGCGGAGACAAGCCCTTCTTTCTATGGGTGCATCTCTACGACCCGCACGTTCCCTACGACCCGCCATCGCCCTTCCGCGAGCAGTACAAGGATCGCCCCTACGACGGCGAAATCGCCTACGCCGATCGCGAACTCGGACGCCTGATGGAGCGCCTGCGGCGCAAGTCGCCGCCGGAAAAGACGCTCGTGGCCGTGCTCTCGGACCACGGCGAGAGCCTGGGCGAACACGGCGAATTCTCGCATGGCGTGTTCCTTTATGATGCGACGCTGCGGATTGCATTCCTGCTCTCGGGCCCGGGAGTTCCGACCGGACTGCGGGTGCCGCAGCAGGCCCGGACCATCGATTTGCTGCCCACAATCCTCGCGTTGCTGGGCGCTCCGGTGCCGGCGGGCGTCGAAGGCGTGAGCCTGGTTCCGCTGTTCAGCGGCAAGGACGCCGGCACAGCCGTTTCGTACGCCGAAACGCTGTATCCAAAGATCAATCTGGGTTGGGCTGAACTGCGCGCCATGCGCACGAATCAATGGAAGTACATTCGGGCGCCGAGGCCGGAGCTGTACGATCTCAGCCGCGATCCGGGAGAAACCAGCAACGTGCTGGCCGAGCATCCCGCCGAGGTGCGGAAACTGGAAGCGAAACTGGCTGCGGCCACCGGCCCGGCGGGCTCGGAGAAGGTCGAGACCACCCCGATGGATGAGCGCACTCTGGCGCAACTGAAATCCCTGGGCTACACGTCGGGCTTTACCTCGCGCTCTTACGATCTGAACGGCCAGGGGGCCGATCCCAAGGATCGGGTGGCCATTCTGAAGATGATGGACGCCGCCGATAAACCGCAGTCCGGGCTTTCTCCAGCGCGCCGCATCGAACTGCTGCAAAAGGCGCTTCAACAGGACCCTTCCAACCCGCTGCTGTACTATACCCTCGGCGCGAAATTGGAAAAGGCGGGCCGCTATGGCGAAGCTATGAAGCTGTACCGGGCGGCGCTTCAAAACGGTGTCGACAAGGGGCACGGGCGGCTGCATTCGCGCCTGGGCGATTTGCTGGTGCACGTCGGGAAGAAGGCGGAAGCGATTCCCGAGTACGAGGAGGCGGTCCGCATGAATCCCGCCGACGTGGCAACTCAGGCCAACCTGGCCACCGCTTACCTGGAACTGGCACGGCTGGCCGATGCGGAGCGCGTTCTGAACGGCATTGTCACCATCGAACCCTCCAACGCCGCCGCCCAGAACGGGCTCGGTGTGCTGGCGATCCAGCGGCAGGACGGGACGGCCGCGCGCGGCCACTTCGAAAAGGCGGTAGAAC